>NZ_CAOS01000009.1 GCF_000315365.1 Desulforamulus hydrothermalis Lam5 = DSM 18033 | reverse complement strand
TCATAAAAAAACAAACCACCAACAACAAAGAGACACTTATCTGTTGCGGGTTTGTGTGGAGAGTGTATTTATTTTATTTTTTTTTTGTGTTGTTTTGTGTGTCCCTTTCTTCTACACCCCCCCCCCCCCTTTTTTGTGATAAGAGGGGGCAAACATCAAAAAAAAGATTTTTTGATATTTTTTTCTGTCTTTTTCTCTCTTTTTACAGTATTTTTAATTTACCCAAGGGTGGTAAAATATTTTTTTTTTGTTTTTTAATTTTTTTTTTAAAAAGAAATTTTACCCCCACGGGTTTTATATTTTTTAGTTTTTGTTTTTCAAAAAGAAAAATTTTTCCCTTATAAAAAAAACCCAGAGAATTTTTTCTTTTTAAAAAAAATAAAAAAAACTTTAAAGGTTCATTCTTTAAAAAAAAAGGAGAGGTGGGCCAATTTTTGATTTTTAAATCCATCCGTTTAAATTTTTCGGGGTTGTGGGGAGGAGGGAGGTTTCAGGGGTGTGATTTTTAAAATTTCGGTGTTTTTTAAAAAGGTAAAAAGAATGCTAGAACCAGTTTTTTTTGCCTTTTTCAAATACCCCAAAAGGCGTTTTTTTGTGGTAGGGAAAAGGTATCAAAAACAATTGGAGGGGTTTGGAAAAACCAGTTTCGGCAGCCCGCTTTATAAGGGCCCCCACCATTCAATTAACAACAATATTTACCCTTATTCGAGATTATTTAAACTTTTTAAAGAAGCTAACCAGATATCCTGGGGTAGGCCTTTCAAGGAGTCCAGGGACTTTGGAACTAAATGGGTTCCAGCCAGAATGCAATGGTATTTACCTTTGTCAGTAGTGCCTTTAAACTCATCAATAGAGAGGACAGTAGGCAATTCCTTAAGGCTATAGGATAGGTAATCAAAGATTCTAGTGATAGTACATGGAGAGAGAGAAAAATCATCAGCGACAGAGCACATACTGGAGTTTGAGCGGAGCCTATCCACAACGGCCATAATCAGTCGTTTAGTCATTCTTTGATATTTACCGATAAAGTCAACTTGTTCGTAAAACTTCTTGTTACATTTACGGCAGTTATATCGTCGCTTGCGATATATTAAGTAAAGGGGTTTATTTAGCCAGGGAATATCCTTAATCTTTTGAGTTCGGTAGTCATGGATAGATTTAGTTAATGTCCCACAAGCAGGGCACTTATGGGGTCTAACGGGCATTGATAGAGAGATTTCAGAGTGGCTGTCAAAATGCTCAACATTGCTAATAATAACATCTTTCAAATTAATAAAATTTCTGATAGACTGAAATTGCATTTGGAAGAATACCTCCTCTTTGAGGGTTTGGTTTGGCGACTAAGGTATTCGACCAAATGCTTTTCTTTTTCCTGTCACCCCAACATTTATTTTAGAGCCAAGTTTTTATTGGCAAACTTAAACCCCGTTCACTGCAGCGAACGGGGTTTAAGTTTTGTCATGTCTAAGTTGTCAATTTTGGTATAATAAAAATAAATTGCCATTGTATTAATTATAAATTTGTGCTAGTATCAAGGCAAAATCCCCACCAAACAGATCTAACCAAGGCTATCAGCGCCCTGGTATAAAAATATAATATAGTGTTACAACAATCGCTTCGACAACCGTTGCAGTTGTCACTACCTTCACGATTATTGTAGCACTCAGGCAGCGCTATGGCAAGGGGTTTGGGGGAATTTTTTTAGTAAAATTCTCAGGAGGTGTTGCCCCTACTTATTCATCAAACCGCTAATATTTTGTCACTGATGGTTTGAGATGCAGTATTTATCGGGCAACCTGGTAGCAAGCACCAACTGCAAGATACCCCTTTCGGCGACAGTTGTTATTCTGTGCGACTACAATAATTGTGGAGGGATTTATTATGACGATGAGCGAATTTTCCGCCTGGGCTCAGGCCAAAATGGATCAATGTAATGTTCACGATGAAGTGGAAACCAGCAAATTGATTGCGGAAATTATGAAAAAATTCTTTGCCATGGGCAAGAGCGAATCTGATTTGTCAGAAGTTAATTAGATTTAACCTGCGCATTATGACAGCCTGTTGATGTAAGGCATAAATCTTCCCTTTTTTAATCTCCGGTTAAAATATTTGCCGTATTTGAGAATATCTGTTGTAAAAAGAAACCCCGCCGTGGCGGGGTTTCAGAGTGTGGGCAAACATTATCGGTGGTTTCGGTGGTTTATGATACCCTTTGGCTCCGGTCTACGCACCGACAGCACTATGATTCGCTCCGGTCGCCCTTGGGGTCGCCTCAAACGGGCCATCCTGGCCCGGTTCGGCTGGCGCCCACGTCCTGTGGGCGCCACCCCAATGGCTCCTACGCTCATCAAGTGCTGTGACCGGTGCTTCGACAAGTCGCCGGCAGGGGATCATAAAACCACCTCACTTTTTTTACAACCTTTGTTTACAGTCTGAAACCCCGCCGTGGCGGGGTTTCAGGCTTTGCTGACAATTAGAAGCCCTTCATCGGGTTAGGCCCGAATTCTTCGAGATCTTCTGCGAACTTATCAATAATCTTAGGCAGTTCAGCATAGTCCATGATGCTGATTTGCACCATGCGTACGCGGTCAGACTCAAGACCCAGTCGATCCAGGGTTTCAGAAACCTTGGAAAGACGAATTTCAGCTAATTCGGAACCCTTCATAAAGTGGCACTGGTAATCTTCACCGTGCTTGCAGCCCAGCAGCAGCACACCGTCAAAACCCTTCGACATAGAGTCGGCAACCCACACCAAGTTCAAGGAACCCAGGCACCTTACCGGAACAATACGAACCCAGGAGTTGTACTTCAGGCGGTTGATGCCGGCCATATCCAGGGCGGGTATAGCATCGTTTTCGCAAGCCAGGATAAGAATTCTCGGCTTTTCTTCATCTTCTTCCGGAACCTCAACGGCTTTCACCATGTTGCCGATCATGCCAACTGAGTAGTTCTTAAAGGAAATAATGCGTTCCGGGCAAGCACCCATACAGGTACCGCATCTTCTGCAACGGGTCGGGTTGGGCAACGGGTTGCCCTTTTCATCTTCGTTTATTGCTCCGAAGGGGCACTCTTCAGTACATCTCTTGCACTGGGTGCAGCGCTGCAAAGCAAATTCAGGATAAGAAAGGTCACCGCTTCTGGGATGAACAGCCGCCCCACCTGCTGTAGCTTCCACACACTGAATGGCCTTTAAGGCAGCACCGGTAGCATCACTGACGGCTTTAGCCATATCCATTGGCGCCCTTACGCTACCGCAAGCGTAAATACCGGTACGGCGGGTTTCGTAGGGGAAGCAAATAAAGTGGGAATCCGGGAAACCATATTTTAAGTTAGGCAGTTCAGGCCCCTGCCTGTATTGCAAGTTCAAAATCTTTTCAGCTGCTTCCTGGGTGGCTGCAGCTTCCGCAGCAGCGTCTCCCGCACCGGCAGCTGCCGCAATGGCCTCCGTGGCTTTGGTCGTAGGAATCATACCGTTGGCCAGAACTACCAGGTCAATGTCTTCTACCCGGGCAGTACCACCCAGCAGGATGTCTTCGGACTCCACGGCCAGTTTGCCGCCGCTTTCAGAAACATTTTTAATATCTCCCTTGATAAAGACAGCGCCGGTTTCTTGTGCAGCTTTATAGAAGTGTTCATACTGGCCGGAGCTGCGAATATCTTTATAAAACACATATGCCATGGCGTCAGGCGCCAGTTCTTTAAGGATAATGGTTTGCTTTAAGGTTTCAACACAGCAGGCAGCGGAACAATAGGGCAAGCGCTCGGGATCCCGGGAACCGGCGCATTGGATAAAGGCAACTTTTTTCGCAGTAATTTGCCCGGCCTTGGCCATTGCCTCAAATTGAGCATGGGTAATTACATTGGGGTACTTGCCGTAACCCAAGTAATCTAACTGGGCAACGTTTTCATGGGAGCCGGTAGCCAAAACAATGGCGCCAACCCTCTCGGCTGTGATGTTACCGCCCTGATTTATTTCGGCATCAAACATGCCCGGCCCGCCGGCAATTTTTTCAATTACCGCCCCGGTATAAACCTTAATGTTGCCGTTAGCTTGAATTTCTGCAATCCGCTCGGCCACCTTAGGATCTTCAGGCGATGTAAAGGGTGCCGCCAGAGGGGTGGTTTTGTAAACCTTGTTTAGCCAACCGCCCAAGGAAGCTTCTTTTTCTACCAGCACAACCGGGTAGCCGGCTTTTGCCGCTTCTAAGGCAGCTGTCATACCGGCCAGGCCGCCGCCCACAACCAGCACGGTTTTGGAAAGATTTTCGCCCAGGTAAGGTATCGGGGCTTCGCCGGCCTTAACTTTTTCAATCCCCATGCGAATTTGGTCTTCAGCCAGCATCTGGGTATCTTCGTCGTTTGCTTCATGGCTCCAAATGCACTGTTCGCGCAGGTTTACACGGTCAAGAAAAACACCCGGGAAATTAAACACATCAGCATTAACACGGTTAGAACATGCCGCAACAACAACCCCGTCTAAGCCCTGGCTTTCTATTTCAGCCTTAATTAGGTCAACGCCTTCGTTGGAACACAGGTACTGGTGTTCTTTGCATACCGGTAATTTATATTCCTTGGCTGCTACTTTGGTTAAGGCCGCCGCATCGAGGGCTTCGCCAATGCCGCAACCGGTGCAAAGGAAAAATCCAAGTTTTTTTGCCATTGTCTTACCCCCTCACTGAAGATTGAATGGCTTTTAGTACAGCGGCAGTGGCACCTTGTACAGAAGATGCAACATCTCCCGGTTTTGCTACGCAACCTGCAGCATAAATACCGGGAACGGAACCGCTTAATACAAAACCATCTACGTCATAGGCAACCTCGGCAGGAACTTTGGCAGCGGCGGTGGCCGGCGCCATACCGGTGGCCAGAACTACCAGGTCATACTTCAACTCGGTAATTTCCTGAGTTATCTGGTTTTCTGCCAGTACAATAACATCCTTGGTTGCGGGATCTTCCTTAATTTCAGAAGGTTTACCCTTAATCATGGTAATGTCGTATTCTTTTATTTTATTATAGAAATCTTCATGCTTGCCCATTGCCCGGATATCCATATAATAGATTGTTACTTTGGCATCGGGATATTGTTTTTTAACATAACTGATTTGTTTCAAAGTAGCCATGCAGCAAACCGATGAACAGGCCTTTTGGTGATTTTCGTCCCGGGAACCGGCGCACTGGACAAAAGCAATATTTTGCGGCTCTTTGCCGTCCGAAGGGCGCACAATCTTGCCGCCGGTAGGTCCGGTAAGGGCAGCCAGTCTTTCCATCATAAGGTTGGAAATGGCGTTGGTAACCGTGCCGCTGCCATAGTTAGCCAGTTTCTCTACCGGATATGAGTCCCACCCGGTGGCCCAAACTACAGCACCCACATTCAGCTGCATGGTTTTGGCGCTCATGGTTAAATCAATAGCCTTATATTCACACACCTCGGCACACTTGCCGCAGGAAGCACCTGAGCAGGCAGCACTGTCAATAACGTACTTCATGGGATAGGCAAAGGGTTGCGGCAAGTAAACAGCCTTGGTTTTTGATAAGCCAAAGTTAAAATCATCCGCCCGCTCCACCGGGCATACTTCTGTGCATTTGCCGCAACCTGTGCAGCCATCTGTGACGTAACGTGGGTTAACTTTAACGGAAACGTTGAAATTGCCTTCTTGGCCGGAGATACTTTCAACCTCAGCCATGGTTATAACTCTAATTTTAGGGTTCTTTTTAATTCTCTGGAAGTTGATTTCCAAGCCGCAGTTTGGCGGGCACAATTTGGGGAAGTATTCGTTAATTTGGGAAACTTTACCGCCCAGGTAGGGGTTCTTTTCAACCAAGAACACCTCATAACCCACTTCGGCAGCTTCCACGGCAGCGGTTATTCCACTAATGCCGCCGCCAACCACTAATATGCTTTTATTTGCCATTTTCTCACTCCCTAGTCCAGTTGTGGGTTAAAAGCCAATGGATAGGTTTTGCACAGACAATAATTACGCAAACTTGCTTACTCTGCCAGGAATAAAACATAAAACCAGGCGCCATGAGGACACCTGGATTACCGGGCCCTTCAAGCGCGTTGCACCCAGGCCGTTTCACTCATTAATGATGAGCCCGTGGCCGTAGTTGGCCACGGGCCTGTTAGCTATTCAGCTATTTTTGTGTTGTTTTCGATACTAATTAGTCAACCAGGCGGATAATGGGACGCTTGATCATTTCCCACTCACCGGTCTTAGCATCGTACTTGCAGTTGCAGAATACTTCCCATTCTTCCTTCAGTTTGGGCTCGTCAGCACGGAAGTAGTAGCCGGGCCAACGGGTTTCTTCACGGAACAGAACGGTGCGGATGTGGGATTCAGCTTGCAGAGTTCTGTGGATGTTTTCCCAGCATCTCATTAATTCATGCAGGTTGCGGGCAGCCAGTTTTTCGCTGTCTTCTTTCAGCATGAGCAGGTACTCGAGACCTTTTTCCAGCAGAGCCTTGCTGGTGGTGAAGTTAGCTACAACACCGCCGGCATACTCGTCCATCATCTTTTGCAGACGGAACATGTATTGCTTGGGCAGGATGTAGTTGGGGTTGGTTTCCGGATCGGTGGTGAAACCGCTGAACTCTTCCCAAACGGCCAGAGGCTTCAGGATTTGAGCCTTCAGAGCTTCGATGGCGGCGTCATCAATATTGGGCTCTTGGTTGTTTTCTACAACAAAGCGAACAGCGGATTTACCGGCAATACGACCTTCGGCGTGAGAACCGGAGGAGAACTTGTGGCTGGAAGCACCGGATGCGTCGCCGGCAGCAAACAGACCTTTAACAGTGGTCATGTTGGTGTAACCCCACTGGTATTCCGGAGGAGCGATATCGGCAGGACCGGATACCCAAGCACCGGAAGCACCGGAGTGAGAACCAATGAAGTAAGGTTCAGCAGCAGCAATTTCAGAAGCTTTTTCTTCAGGCGCAATGTTGCAAGCAGCCCACAGAATAGCCTGAGAAACAGTCATATCGAGGAAGTCTTCCCAAGCTTCGCTTTCCAGTTCCTTCATTTTCTTCTTGAAGGCCTTGGGATCATCTTCGTATTTCTTAGCCAGGTTAGCAATAGCTTCGGCAGTCTGCATGTAGATGGGGCCTTTACCTTCAGCTACATCCAGCATACCGAGGTAGTTACGCAGGTTAGCAGGGATGGGCTTAACTTGGCCATAGGGACCCCAGTTAGCCAGTTCGTCTTTGCGGGTTACCATATACTCTTCGCCCAGGGCGTTGGTAGCACGGGATTTGAAGAGCAGGAACCAAGCGCCTACAGGACCGTAAGCATCTTTAAAGCGTACGGGAATGAAACGTACTTCTTGGCAGGTCATTTCAGCGCCGGCCTTCATGGTGAAGTATGCGGAGGAACCGGAGCTGAAAGGCGGATACCAGGAACGGCCCAGACCTTCGCCGGTGGAACGGGGCTTGAATACGCCTACGGCGCCGCCCATAGCAGCGATAACAGCTTTAGCCTTGAATACATATACTTTTTCTTCGCGAGTGCTGAAACCAATTGCACCGGCGATTCTGTCGCCATCCATAATGGGCTCGCAAATGTAAACACGCTCATAAATATTTTCGGTGCCCAGAGCGTTCTTGGCAGCTTCAGCAACGATAATCTTATAGGATTCGCCGTTCAGCATGATCTGCCAGCGGCCGCCGCGAACATAGTTGCCTTCTTCGTTTTTCCAAATGGGCAGACCCCATTTTTCAAACAGGTGAACGGAAGAGTCAACGTGACGGGCAATGTCAGCGACCTGGTCGTCGCGGGCAATACCCATTAAGTCGTTCTTAACGTATCTTACATAGTCTTCAACAGTGTTTTCGCCTTTAGCAATGCCCAGGTATTGGTTAATGGCAGACAGACCCATGGCAACCGCACCGGAACGGTCCATAGCAGCCTTGTCAACCAGGGTAACTTTTAAACCGTTTTTCTTGGCCCAGTAGGAAGCTTCAACGGCTGCGCCGCAAGCTGCCATACCGCCACCGAGGATTAAAATGTCGGTATTTACAACTACAGTTTCAAAGTTCGGCATTATATTAACCTCCTCCGATTGTTAGTTATATCAAATTACTTCTTCAGGCCGGGAAGTTCAGCAGTACCGATGGAGTAAGGCTCGGTAAACAACAGCGGGCTGTTCAGGTCTTCTTGGTCTACGGTGTAACCGCCGTCGGGCTGAGCAGTACCTTCATCAGTGGTACGGATGGGGAATTTGAAACGTTTCAGGGAACCGTTACGGAATTTTACAGTCCACATAATGCTGTCGGAGCTTCTGAGAGGTACACAGCTGGCGCCCATGGGAACAAAGTCAGCATAGCCGCGAACGTCAATAGCTTGCTGAGGGCAAATTTTAACACAGCAGTAGCACTCCCAGCACTGGGAAGTATCACGGTTGTAGGCTTTCATTTTTTCTTTGTCCAGAACCATCAAGTCATTGGGGCAGATGTACATGCAAGCAGTTTTGTCCTGACCTTTGCAACCATCGCACTTTTCAGCAATTACAAAGCTAGGCATTTTTTTACCTCCCTATTGCTAATTTTTAAAGACTTGCGTCTTTAATCCATATCCATGAATGTAGTTAGTCACTGTCTAAAGCAACAACAACTTGTCTCCCTGCCACCGGCGAGCTTCACCAATGATTTTGTTCGGTCTACACCGAAAGGGTTTATTGACAGAAAACTTGCGCACATCAGGCTAATGCCCCCCGGGGATCTCACCTCCTCTCTGGCATTACGTCACCACAGCAGTAAGGTGTTTAAGTGGTTGGTATAGCGCCGGCCACAGGCTGCGCTATACCAACTTTTTGCTTCCACCGGCCATGCAAAGTTTCATCTTGTCAACTACTTGACTGAATCATGTTGTCGAACACTGTAGAATGTTGGTTAGATATTAAACAATATTTAATTTTATGACATTCCACAGTCAGGGCAGGGTTGCCAAGCTACAATTACTTGTCAAGGCTTTGATAGTATTTGGTGAGGATTTCCAGAACCTCTTTACGCCCGAATTCCAGCGGCGGCAGTTCGCCTCTGCCAAACATTTCGCGAACCTTGGTGCCGCTGATGGAGATACGGTCTTCTTTGCCGTGCGGGCAGGTTTTTTCAGTGGCCATACCCATGCACTTCTTGCAATAATAAGCAGCGGTAACTTTAATGGGTTGGCAGAGAATTTCGCCGGGCTTAAACTGATCGAAGATTTCTTGCGCCTGGTAAGGAGTATAATAGCTGCCTACGCCGGCGTGGTCACGGCCAACCAGGATGTGGCTGCAGCCAAAGTTTTGACGGAAGATGGCGTGCAGGATGGCTTCTTTAGGACCGGCATAGCGCATTTCCATGGGATACACGCGCATTTCAACATGGTTGGGGTTGAAGTAATGTTCCATGTGAGCCTTGTAGCACTCAAAGCGAACTTCTGCCGGGATGTCGCCTTTCTTTAATTTGCCAACGATGGGGTGCAGGAACAGCCCGTCGCAAATTTCCATGCCGATTTTGCACAGGAATTCGTGGGAACGGTGTAAGGGGTTGCGGGTTTGGAAGGCGCACACGGTGCTCCAGCCCTTGGACTCAAACAAGGCGCGGGTTTCTGCCGGGTGAGCATAGTAACCGGCGTATTTTTCATCATAGCCCAGTTCAGAGAAGGTTACGATATCGCCGCCGATATAGACATCACCCTGAGCCATAACTTTTTGAACACCGGGGTGCTCGGCGTCATCAGTAAAGAAAGCGGCTTTGCACTCTTTTACTTTGTCGTATTCATACTTGTCGGCTACGGTAATGATACCAACGTACTCACCGGTTTCATCGTCCACCAGAGCCAGTTCTTGACCAACAGCGATAGTGTCAGCCTGTTCTTTGGTAACTGCCAGGGTAACAGGCAGCGGCCAAGCTAAACCGTTTGCCAGGTGCATATTGTCGATAACGCTTTCGTAGTCGGCCTTGGTCATAAAGCCGGTCAGGGGAGAGAATGCGCCCATACCGAGCATTAAGCAGTCGGAGGTTTCACGAGAGCTCATGCGGATAACCGGTAGGGATTCAGCTTTGGCTTTTAATTCGGCCCACTGTTCTTTAGGAGCCAGCACAGGGGTTAGTTTCCCGCCATGGGGTGGTACTAATGCCATTGACAACACGCCTCCTCGTAAATTAAGTTTGGACTGTGTCCTAATTTTGTGAATACAAACACTTAGGATTATGGATATGTACCACTGACAGATGCTTTGCAATGCCAGGAAACCTGTCAAACTAACCGATCTTTGATTTCCCTCTGCCCGGTTCGGTTGTAACGGTTTTCGCCGCCGCACAGCCAATGTTGCAAAACATCAGCGCGGCATCGTGATGGTATTCACGAAACGGCGCCCGGCATTTACGCTGCATCCCCACCTTTTCTTTCTAAGCGTGGGAGCCAGTCGGTACTTATATTTGTGATTTTGTATACTAGATACTTAACTTATTCTACCTTATTTCCAGTTTTCCTGCTGGCTTTTATTATTTTATTTAAAATTTGTGCAAAAAAGTATTTGTCGCTTGGGATACATTTCTACCTTATACGCCATATTTTTGCAGCACGTTGTTGGGCGACACAATGCAGTAATCAAGACCCGCTTGTTTGCGATCCAGCCCGTAGGCGACTGCCATTAGCTGGGTAAAGAATAACACCGGCAATTGATAATTAGTGCTGTAGCCTTTATTCACCTTCACCTGGAAGGCATCCAGGTTCATCTGGCACAGGGGACAGGGAGTTACAATTAAGTCCGCCCCTGCATCATGCGCGCTTTTGAGAATAGGATACAAGGCAGAAACTGTAATGTCGGCAGAGCTTATAGCCATTGCACCGGTGCAGCACTTTAACTTGTGAGAAAACGGCACCGGCTCTGCCCCCAGGGCTGCAATTATATTGTCTAAGTAGGTGGGGTTTTCCCAGTTATCGAATTGGCGCAATGCCCTTACTGTTTGACAACCCACATAACCGGCTACCTTTAAACCTTTTAAAGGCTTGACCACCTTAGCGGCAATGGCGTCCAGACCCACCTCGGAAACCATTACATCAAGCAGCATCCGCACTTGCAAATTGCCGTTATAACCAAGACCGTCTTTACTTAATGCATCGTTGGCCTTGGCTTTAAACTTATCATCCGTAAATTTTTTGTTAACGGTTCCCAGTATTGCATAACACGAGCTACAGGTTGCCACCACATCCTGCTGGCCCATTTTTTCAGCTAAAGCAAGGTTTCTGGCCGCCAGTACGTCTGCGGCAAATTGACCGATGACACTGGAAGTTACCGTAGCGCCACAGCAGTTCCAGTCTTCAATTTCCTGCAGTTCAAGCCCTAAAACCTTGGCCACTGCAAGGGCGGAGTGATGGTAACTAATGGCGGTTCCTTCACTGGCGCATCCAGGGTACAGTGTGTATTTCATACTAGTGACCACCCTCCTTTTTGGCGATTTCCTGGGCTCTGTTCAACACTTCACGCAGTTTGCCGGGGTTTTTAACTCCTTTAGGCGGCAACAGCGGCAAGCGGCGATGCAGCATTAAACCTTTGCCGACATCCTGCATATCTAAAGCCATTTTCATGAAATTCCCCAAACCGATTTTCAGACCGTAGTTTAACATCAAGCCGCCTTCCCAAATGCGCCCTCGTTTGGATACATCTTTTGCATAAACTTCCGCCATGGCTTGCGAATTATGGTTAATGCCGTTCTCTACCGCCAAATGACGCAGGTCATGCATCACATCCATCATGGGAACACCGCGGGGGCAACGGCAAGCACAGGTATAACACGAAGTACATAACCACATGGTGTTGGCCTTAAGCACTTCATCCTTGCGGCCGGCCCGAATGAGCTGGATAATGCGTCTGGGCGAAAGATCCATTTTATCTTTCAATGCACAGGTGGTGGGGCAAATGCCGCACTGCATGCACATCTTTACCCACTTGCCGTTTTCCATCTCATATACCTTTTTGGTAAATTCCGAATCATACTTAATGGTTGTCTTCTCCTTTGCCGTAGCGTCAGACATTTACTTTCCTCACTTCCCTTCGGGCATTCTTCCGGCAATTTGGCTTTATCGCCAAACTGTCATGTCGGCACTCACACAGCCCTGTCTGGTCTTGTGAATATCCGCACACGAACTAACGCAATGCTACGCCGACACCTCCTTATGAATGGCATCATAAATCATATTAAAATAAAACTAAACACCGGTAAATTATTAGGCAAATTGATCTGAATTTGCCAGTTAACTAAAACATTTATGAGTTTACTATATCATCACTACATCTGATTGACAAGTGCAATTAAGTTCTTGGTAATTTGAAGGATAATTTTACCGGCGGCCGGGGCATTTTGTGTAAAAAAATACAATATCTAAATGCCTTTCCCCCGTTTTCTGCTTAAAAAATGCTTATTCGAGGTTTTCATTGAGATTCCTGCCTTATTGTTTTAATTTTCTATTTTTTCTTATTACTTGACAAGTCCCGGGTTGGCCCCTCTGATTCTTAATTTATCATCCGTTTAAAATAATATTCCTTTATTTTCTATTATTTCTTGCCTGCATCCATCGCCAGCCGGCCGGTTCTTTGTTATAATTAGTACATGTTGGCGTCCCACTTTACAGTTAAGGAGATGAAAATTATATGCTGCAGCAGGTTGAACTCTATTCTGCCCTGGGTAAAGCTGAACAAAACAACTTGTTTAGCCAACTGGAACAAATATATGCGGCTTTGCCCGCCACTTCCTGCGAAGGTTGTGCAACATGTTGCAAATGGGGTAGTCCGCCGGCCTTTTTTATTGAATACTTGAACTTGTACCGCCATGTCAGGGATAACATGAAAGATTCTTGGCGGGAAATTCTTGGAAAGTCGACTGAGTATTTTTATTTAGAACTGGTAGATGTTAATCAAAAATGCCCTTTTCTCAATGACAGCAATCAGTGTTCTGTTTACAGTGTGCGCCCGTTCGCCTGCCGCTCCTATGGCCTTTTATCCAAGCAAGACTTTGAAACCGGCGACCGCGGCCTTGAGTTGCTGGCCAAAAAATTTAAAGATGAGTATGATCTCATCATCCCCCAAGAAATTATTAACTATAAGCTTCCCTGGTGTGGCAAAGTGACTTCTCAAACCGGAACCCACCTGGCAAAATCTACTTTGGCGGGGTTAGCCGCACAAATCGGGGCTTTGGATTACACCTTTTTCCCACAGGAGTTGGTAGATCAGGAAGGAACTTTGCTGCCTTTTCCGGTTCATTTAGCAAATACTGTTTTAGGAAGCGGTGCCCGGGCTCGCAAAATAAAAGTAATGAAACAGTATGTTGATCAGGGCAGCAAGGAGTTATTGCAGGGCTTTGTTGAAAAAGCGGCTGCTTTTCAATTCTAACCGCTTGTTCTTTCAGGGAAGGATTTTGTCAGATAGCGGAGAAATTATGAAAAGGGAGGTGAAACCTTTGGCAAAAATTGATACAGCGCTGGAATTGTGTGTTCAACTTGGCAAGATACTCTCCGAAACCGAAGAATATCAAAAAATGAAGCAAGCTGAGGCCAACCTGCTTCATAACGAAGAAGCCCGCCGGCTGGTAGAGGGGCTGCAACAGCTACAGATGGATATACAAAAGAAGAAACTGGCCGGTATTCCTTTATCCGAAGTGGATAAAAATAACATGAAGGAAGCTGAGGCCCGGGCTCTGGAAAACCCCATTGTTAAAGCTTCTTTTGAAGCGCATGAGCAGTTCCAGGCCATTATGACCCTGGTGAGCACCAAAATTCGTGAAGGAATCCGCGGTACAGAGCTGACTCCCCCGGACGATGATGAAGAAATTAGTGAATAAACCATACTAAAGAGACTGCCTCAAAAGGGTTGCTCCTAATGACTAAAGCCAAAAAACATCCCGTTGCACTATAAAGTGGGACGGGATGCTTGTTTTGGGGAAGGTAAAATTTTTTTCAAACAGCCCCTAAGTTCATGCTTTCGGCGGCTCAAATTTATATCCGACACCCCAGACAGTTTTTATCAGCTGCGGATTGGCCGCGTCCTTCTCAATCTTTCTTCTAAGCCTGCGTATATGAACGGTTACTGTATCCTCATCCCCTTCAAAATGGCTTTCCCATATTTTTTCAAGCAATTGCAAGCGGGAAAATACTTGGTTAGGGTGCGATGCCATTAACCAAAGCATATCAAATTCTTTAGCTGTCAGCGCAACCTCTTGCCCCCAAATACGCACCAGCCGGGTGGTATACTCAATGCGAACATGAGGATATTCCAATACGTCCCTGTTTCTCTTTTCCGCCACACCCCTGCTGCGCCTTAAGACTGCTTTTACCCTTAAGGCCAATTCTGCCGGACTGAAAGGTTTGGTTTGATAATCGTCAACCCCCATTTTAAACCCCACAATTTTATCAACCACATCGTCTTTGGCTGATAAAATGATAATTGGCACATCAACCTTTGCTTTTATTTTTTGCGAAGCTTCTAAACCATCGAGCTTGGGCATCATAATATCCATAATGACCAAGTCGGGACTCATGGTGGTGGCTAATCGGACGGCTTCTTCGCCATCCTGAGCAGCCATAACTTTATAACCCTCTTGTTCCAAAGTATGAGAGATAATTTTTACTATTCTGTGGTCATCATCCGCAATTAAAATGGTTGTGCTGCTCATAACTTTCCTCCGTTTTTTATGGATACCGCTAAATCAAATAATTATTAAATTTAGACAATTGGTTTGCAAATCCTTCCGCACCGGCGGTAATTTTTTAATCCGCCGGTCCTATCCAGACAGGACTTTTGACGTATTTAAAAAAAATCCGGCAAATTATAAAATTAAGTTACCGCTTTTCCCTTCCCGCTTTACGCGGGTTTTCTTTTTTGGCTCTATGTCAAATGTTGGGGTGACAGGTGTCTACGGATACCTGTCGCCATATTTTTATGTCCAAAATTAAGCGCAGCAGTGAAGAATACGTGAGCGGAATCTATTAAAATTTCTAAAACCAAAAGCATTACGCTTGATGACTTTAATTTTGTTGTTGTAGCCTTCAATACACCCATTTGAGTAAGGGACATCAAATGAATTTAGAATTTCAGTTTTCCAGTTTACGATTGTATTAGCCAGGTAGTAAAATTCTTTGATTTTATGTTGTTTAACGAGATTTAGCCACCGGTTAAGTTTTGATTCTGCTTCAACAGAGGAACTTGCCTTTACAAAATCCATGAACTGTTCTTTCAAAAGATAAGAAACTCTAAGTTCATCATTAAAACGAAGGATGTTGGCCAATTTGATTTTAGAATCATCGCTTAACTTATCGGGTCTTGAGAGAAGGAGTCTACGGCTGAATTTTAAAAATCGGCGTTTTTCATAAGGTAAAGACTGCTGAACACGTTTTCTGACCTTATCAATAGCCCAAATGCAGTTTCTGACGTAGTGAAAGCGATCAATAACAATCGTAGCGTTAGGAAAAACCAGTTCGGCAGCCCGCTTATAAGGGCCCCACATATCAATAACAACATACTTAACCTTATCGAGATTATTAAACTTTTTAAAGTAGCTAACCAGATAATCCTGGGTACGGCTTTCAAGGATGTCAAGGACTTTGGAACTAATGGGATCAGCCAGAATGCAATGGTATTTACCTTTGTCAGTAGTGCCTTTAAACTCATCAATAGAGAGGACAGTAGGCAATTCCTTAAGGCTATAGGATAGGTAATCAAAGATTCTAGTGATAGTACATGGAGAGAGAAAAAAATCATCAGCGACAGAGCACATACTGGAGTTTGAGCGGAGCCTATCCACAACGGCCATAATCAGTCGTTTAGTCATTCTTTGATATTTACCGATAAAGTCAACTTGTTCGTAAAACTTCTTGTTACATTTACGGCAGTTATATCGTCGCTTGCGATATATTAAGTAAAGGGGTTTATTTAGCCAGGGAATATCCTTAATCTTTTGAGTTCGGTAGTCATGGATAGATTTAGTTAATGTCCCACAAGCAGGGCACTTATGGGGTCTAACGGGCATTGATAGAGAGATTTCAGAGTGGCTGTCAAAATGCTCAACATTGCTAATAATAACATCTTTCAAATTAATAAAATTTCTGATAGACTGAAATTGCATTTGGAAGAATACCTCCTCTTTGAGGGTTTGGTTTGGCGACTAAGGTATTCGACCAAATGCTTTTCTTTTTCCTGTCACCCCAACATTTATTTTAGAGCCTCTTTTTTTTAACGAAGCTAACCTGCATGATTGTACTTCAAGTTGAAAATAATACTATTGTGTAATCGGCGGGAAGGTGAAATTATGAATAAAAAATACTGCCCCAACTGCCACAAAAATGTCGAGCCGGTAAAAAAGTGGTCCTGGCTGTGGTTTTTGATCCTGCTCCCCATTTATCCCATCTATTATTTTTATTTTGCACCAAAAATTTATTGTCCGGTTTGCGGCCGTAAAAACTTACAACCTGTATCCGGCGATAACAATCCTTAAAAATAAGCAATCGTCAGGATAAGAAACAGCATTGAGTTAACCATCTCCAGAATCCCAATTTGCCAGGCTGACAGAGTGCGGCCAGCGGCGAATATTGCCCTTAGAAGACTGGGCAAAAAAGCAGCCGTTAATAATAAACTGCCGGAACAAGCAAAAATAATTAAAACAACCGCACCATGATAAAACCAAGACAAAGCACGAAAATATATATTTTTTCTTTCTCGAATCATAGATTTAACAAAAAACACACTGCCCATAAAAAAGACCACACAAATAACCCATGTCAGCAATAAATCAAAACTCCAATCACCCGCGCCCACATACCCGCTGGCTACTCCTCCCAGTGACATGCCGGCAACGGCCGAGAAGTTATTTACCATTCCTCTCTCGTTCTGGACACGGATGTAATAAAGATTGACCAGCAGTGTTACGAAAAGACCGCAACCCAACCATAAAAGGGCCGGATAGCGAATAATCGGAAAAATGAGCAACGCAGCAGCTATCAATCCATACAGCACCAGCCATTTTTTGTATTCTTGCACACGGCCGTTGCGGTAAATCATCAAAAAAGGATAGGAAGTAATATACAACATTAACCAACCCAACAATAAAGGTATATGCAGCCAACGAAAACCCTCACCGGCAATTCCCAGGACAAAAGGCACCACAAGCATTGCCCAGGCACCGTGTTCCCGCGGTAAAATTATTTTCATAAAAAATCACCTCAAACATATTCTAACCGGCGCATATTGGGCAAACTGTGACGTATCTTACACTCTGCTTCAGCAAAAACTGCCAGTATCAATAACTTATAAAAACATGGCTGGCGACAATAATAATAGTGATTTAACAAATAAAAAAGAGGAGTGGTTTTGTGAATCAACACATTCACTGCATTGTAAGCGACTGTTATTATTACGCCTCCGGAAACAAATGTACAGCAAACGAGATCTTAGTAGCAACCGATAATTTCGGCGCTGTCCAACCTGATCAGGTTGATGCAACCATGGCTAAACAATATAACCCTCAACCTGCAGGCAGTTGTATGGAAACCTGCTGTAAAACTTATGTAGCAAAGGGGTCAAACAAAATTACTGCTGATAAGGTTACCAAAATGTCCTGACAGCACCATAAACACAGCAAACCCGTATCACGTTGAGGAGATACGGGTTATTTTTTGAAGTTTATCAACCATGCCTTAAAAAATAAGCGGATAATTAAAGCAAAGACCGCCCCTGACTTGAATAACTTGCATGTGATATAATATAAATGTTAAGTTTATCCAGGGAGGGATACTCTTGAAAATATTACTGCCCACCGACGGCTCGCCTAACGCCCTGCGGGCTGTTCATTATGTCATTAAACTGGCCCGCCAGGGTCTGTCCATAGATTTAACTTTATTATCAGTTATTCCCTTAACTGAAGACGTAGCAGTTTTTCTCGGCATCAGTAAAGAAGAATATTTAAGGCTCAGTCAACTGCGTGTCAACCCTACCTTCGAACATTATCGAGAATTGTTCAGCAACATTAATAATATTCAAACGTCATATCTAATCTTGCAGGGAGATCCGGCAGAGGAAATTGTAAAACTGGCCGAAACAGACCGATATGATGCCATTGTTATAGGCAGCCGTGGTTTAAGCCCGGTAAAGGAATTATTCCTGGGCAGCGTAAGCCACAAGGTAGTACAAATGGCTAAATGCCCGGTAGTTATTGTAAAGTAGGTGATGGCATGCTTTATCTTTTTGTCGGAGCAGGCGGCATCGCCGGTGCTGTTTGCCGTTACTGCATAGGTACTTTGGTTAACGGTCTGGCTGCCACACCCTTTCCCTACGGAACCCTCAGCGTAAATTTAATAGGAAGTTTTCTGCTCAGCTTCATTGCCTACAGCAGCCTGCTCCGCTGGCAGTTGCGACGGGAATATCTGCTGGCCATTAATACGGGTATTATTGGGTCTTTTACCACTTTTTCCACTTTTTCGGTGGAAGTTTTGCATCTGCTGCTGCAAAAATACCTTCTGCTGGCCTTTGAGTATATATTTATAAGTTTAGCCGGCGGTCTTCTGTTATCCTGGTTGGGTATTCGCCTGGCCAGTCTTTTTTACCAAAAAGAAGAAACAGCTAAATATTAAGGAGAGTTATCATGAAGTTAGTTTTATTTGTGGCTGCCGGCGGTTTCGCCGGAGCCATCACCCGTTTTTTCGTTGTAAATTTAGTGCAGGCAAAGAACAAAACTCCTTTTCCTTTTGGCACCTTGGCGGTTAACCTGCTGGGTTCTTTTTTGCTTGGCATCCTGTTTGGACGGCATCGCCTGGCACCGGAAGTATTCTTTCTGCTCGGCACAGGCTTTATGGGTTCTTTTACTACTTTTTCAACCTTTGAACTGGAGTCGGTGGAGCTAATCCGCAAAGATAAAGTATGGCTATCCATCACCTATTTGCTTGTCAGCACTGTATTGGGTGTGGCACTTGCTCTGGCAGGTTACCGTCTGGCTCAGGTCTTTTAGGGCTTGCTTGGCCAGTGGCCTAACGGTGACATCAGTATTTTGCCTGCTGACTTTTACCAGCGGGGCCAAACAACAGCCATGACCGCCCCCAGACAGAGGGCCAGGCTAAGACCGGCCGCAGCAGAAAAGACAGTAATTTCAACAGCATACCAGATCGCCGCCAAAGCCGCCAGGTAACCTCCATATATTATCCTTCCCCGCCAGTTTCTCCTGTTAAACATCTTTATTCCCCCAACCGTTTAACGTACGCTTACAGATATTTGCCCGCTTCCCTCTTTAATATACTCGTCCCGCAACCCCAGTTCTTCAGGGGCATGCAAAACCAGCATTTTGCACCCGGCATCTTTAGGCACACTTCCGGGCGTCATAAAAGAAATTATAAAAATTAATGATAAAGACAAAGGTACGGCCCAAATGGCGGGCTGTTCCGCCAAAGAACGCAATACCGGGTGCTGGGCATAAAATGCAGCCAGCGCCGGTATTACTTTTTTGTCAGCCAACATGACCGATACAATGGCTGCCAGAGCGGTGATACCCCCGCCCAGCATACCTACGGCAGCCCCCGTTGCACTGGTGCCGCGCCACCAAACACTTACAATCAGCAGCGGAAAGTAGGATGCCGCAGCTATGGCAAAGGCCCAACCCACCATCATGTTAATATCAAAGTTCTCCACCAGGGTGCCCAAAGCCATGGCCGTTAAACCACCCATCACAGCAGCTATGCGAAAGGCTTTCAGGCGTTGATCCGGGGAAGCCTGGGGATTAAGCATGTTGCCGTAGATGTCATGAGCCAGCGCTCCGGTGATGGATACCAGCAAGCCCGAAAAGGTTGTCATAAAACCAGCAAATGCTCCGGCTGAAGTAATACCTGACAATAAATCTCCCAGGTATGGCAGTTTATCATTTAGCAAGCGCGGCAGCATTAAAACCACCGCATCGGTGCTGAAGGCACCACCGGTAACTGCATAAAGGTGAGGAACTAGATTACGCCCCAGCACCCCCCAAATGGGCGGGAAGAAATAAAAGCACCCCAGCAAAATAATGACCCAAAAGGCTGTACGTTTGGCTGCCCGCCCGTCCGGGTTAGTATAAAAGCGCACCAGTATGTGCGGGAGCCCCGCCGTACCGCAAATAATGGCTATAATAAGAGAATAAGTATATAACAGCGGGTGACCGTATTTGTTGGTAAAGGGGCCGAATGGTTCTAACCAGGCTTTGTCTGTCGGGGCATTGGGCACTATTTCTCCTTTGCCGTAAGCAATCTGGACATATTCTTGGCCGGTTGCCGGAAAAACCGTCAACTTTACCGGCACCCGGCGAGGTTTACCATCTGCACCTGTCAGATCAGTTTCCACCGGCCCGGACACAGTAAAACTGCTGCCGGCGGCAAAACAGTAAAGAGTTAGGCTTTGGCCCCCCACCTCTCTGGTTACTTTACGATCAGGCAGGCCTGTAATCAGGCCGGCAGCAGGCAAAGAACCACCTGCCGCTGCTCCCCTTCCGGCAGTGGCCACGGCAACCTCCGCCCCGTTGACAAAGGTGGCAGTAACACCGGCCGGAAAAATTATTTCATTGGCCGGTGCAGCCGGCTTATAGATTACTGTCGTGTCTTCCTTAAAGGTCGGTAACGCCCGGCCCGCATCAGCCCCATTGTCAATTTTTTGCATTTGCCCGGCATAGCCGCCTACCACGGAAAAAAGTATAAAAATCGGCAGAGAAATGGCAAACATTTTTACCCAGTACTGAAACGCCTGCACAAAGGTAATCCCTTTCATGCCCCCTAAAGCGACGTTAAAGGTAATTACGGTACCAACCAAAATAACTCCCACCCAGTATGGCGTGTGCAAAATGTTTACCAGTGCCACCCCGGCTCCTTTCATTTGCGGCATGGTGTAAAATAAGCCGATAACCAGCACAAAAGCCACTGCTATTTTTCGGAAAGCCGGACTGTCAAAACGTCCTTCGGCAAAATCGGGAATGGTGTAAGCCCCAAACCGCCGCAACGGGCCGGCAATAAACAACAACAAAAAAAGGTAGCCGGCAGCATAAAGGGCGGGGTACCACAGTACATCATAACCGTATTTCATCACCATGCCTGCTACCCCCATAAAGGAGGCAGCTGACAAATATTCCCCCGAAATAGCCGCCGAGTTCATAGATACGCCCACGGCACGGGAAGCCACATACAGGTCCGACGTGCTGCGTACCGAGCGCTGTACATAGAAACCCAGGCCAATGGTGCCGATAACCAATAAGGTTACGCATATTAACGGAATCCAGGCAATGCCGCTCATTATGTTGCACCCCCCCTTTGCTTAACCTCCTGAACAATTTGCTGCTCCATTTGCAATGATTTTTTTACATATATAAAAGCCACCACCCAGGTTATCGGGTAAAACAACACTCCCAGCAGCAGCCAGCTGACAGTAAATCCCATAATACGGTAATTGAGCAACTGCGGCAGGCAGTAATTCAGCAGCGGCAATCCTGTTAAAATCAATACAAAAACGCCGAACAAGGATATACTTAACCGCAGCTGCCGCGCCATAACAAACTTCAAGTAACCTTCTTGATGCATTTCTCTGACTGTTTTTCTTTCACCTTTCTCCCGGCTGACAACAGGTGCCCGGGGTATGGTCAGCGATTTTGACACTATGCTCACCCCTTTTATATTTTGTAAAGCCATTATAGCCTCAGTAAACTTAACTTTGCTATGATTAGCCCGCCAAATGCAGTTTTTTCAGCGCCAGCGCATAACATAAATTTTTGCCCTTGTGTATTAAATAATGTAGAAATAAAAAAATGCCCAAACGGCATTTATGCGGGCTTAGCTGTTTTTTTATTCTTTAATTTGCATGGCAATAACCGGCAACCATTAAACCTTTCTTATAAACATTTACCGATACGAAACTGACCGCCTGTTAGCTGCCATTGCTGCATAAGTCGTCAGTTAATTGCAGTACACCACTGTCAATATCTTAGGACCATCAGTCAAATGCAACTTGCTGGGCAACCAGTTATCCAACAACACTGCTGGCAGAGCAAGGGCCACGGGTCTTTGAGGAATGGGCGAAGGGATTCTATCGTCATTCCGTATATTCCAGCTGCTCCTTTGTTAGCCCCCACCCGGTATAGCGCATAGAACATATTGTCCCTTGCTACCACCCGTTCCATCTACCCGCTCCATTTACTCTCGACAGCCTTTGGTAGCAAGGACTTTATCTTGGTTTGCAGATTCATCCAACTGTCGCTAGCCTCACCTGGAGTTCGTGGTCCTCAGGCCAGAGGTTTGCCGCCGACTTCCTTCAGATTCTACCTCGCGATAGACACCCTTGTCTTAAGCTATGGCTACTGCTACCTTCACCATTCGGGACTTTCACCCTATAGATAACGCCCATGCCGGGCGCACAAACTAAAAGGCACCAGGTAAGTACCTGATGCCTTGATTTATGGTGCCCGGAGCCGGGGTCGAACCGGCACGGGTATCGCTACCCGCAGGATTTTAAGTCCTTGGTGGGTAAAATCCTGTATCCTAAAGGAAACTCAGCAAAACCGCAACCTTAGACATTCCAAGAAATTTTAAGTACGTTCTTTTCTAAGTCATTTCTTTTGTATCCAAAAGGTTATTTTTTTGATATGAAATGTCTGTCGGTGGTCAAAACGGTGGTCAATGGTGGTCAATAATATATAAATCCAATACACCTTTAGAGCGTAGTTTCTGTTCTATTTCTGCTAACTCTGCTCTTGCCTGTAACAGCTGTCTTAACATCGGCACATGACAGATATCAATACCAACGGTGTCAACAAAGTTGTTATAGCAGTCAACATAAGTGTCGTATATTTCAGCGTACTGTTTGGTTAACAGCTTTAAACCTTCCATTGCTAAACAAACACTCCTTCTATAAAAAACCGTTCTAGCTATTGAATTAATCCTTAAAATCATATAATATATATTTGGTTTATTGTGTAAACCTTTTTCTTTGAGCGCTTGAACCGTTGCCGCGGCTTAAGTGCTCTTTTTCGTTTCCTCCCTTCCTTAACTAATTATCGACAAATTACTACACAATAACATTGATAAGACAGTACAAGCTTACCATGTATTTTACACCCAAACATATGTACGGTGCAAGCCATTATTTACCTTTTCACACCACCAGGTTGGTGGTGTTTTTGTTTGTTAATAAGTTCTCCACAAGTCAGTAAACTCCTTCTTGTATTTTGCTAAATTTGCTTATTTTTATTGATTATACTTGTCATGCTTTATTTTTCTTTGTTTTGCTCTCCATTATTATTATTTTGTATTTTTAATAAAAAGGCAACACAACTCTGAACGCTGATTATTGCTGACTTTTCTGGGTTTTAAGGTTATTTTCATTGCTGCGCAATACAAATAAAATACCAGTAACTAACTTACTCCAAATGACCTGCAACCCTGATTACTACTGGGTTCGTAGTCATTTACAGGTATCTTGAATGCCTTGGTAAAATGCGCATAAATATTATTTTTTATTTTTGTACAATCGTTTTTTACTGTCGCTATCTTATCACCTGTCGGTGAAAATACGGTGAAAACCGAACAGCCAAAGGTGAAAGTTTGGTGAAAATTAAGAAGCACCCAAGTCGGGTGCTTTATTATTTTTTAAAAAGATTGTCGCATTAACACTAAAAACAAATTTAGGCAGGATTTTGCAAATTATCCATTGAATAGCCATAAACAAATTTTACAATACTGGAGGGGATAGTTTGAGGAATAAGTTGTTTATGGCTTTCTTGGTGGTGCTACTGATATTCGCATCACCGGCGTTAGCTGCGGATATACCCGCACAACAAGACATCAAAGTCCACTTCATCGATGTTGGTCAAGCAGACAGCATTTATATACAGCTCCCGGGCAATCAAGATATTTTAATTGATGGCGGCAATATGGCCGATGGACCATTGGTGGTCAACTACCTAAAGGCCCAGGGCGTAGATGATATTGAACTGTTGATTGCCACCCACCCTCACGAGGATCACATCGGTGGCCTACCGGTTGTATTTGATGCTTTTGTGGTGGAAAAAGTTATTGATAGCGGTTATTTTGCAACTAGCCAAATATCTAAACTATATCAAGATAAAGCTAAAGCTGAGCAGGCAGTTTACGAGGCAGATAATTACCAGACTTTGACCTTCGGTAACGCTACCCTGCAGATATTAACGGGGAATGAAGTTTGGAAGGATACCAATGACTATTCAGTGGTGTGCCGGCTGGATACCGGTGACATTGAGTTTCTATTCACTGGGGATGCTGAGGCTCCGGTGGAGATGTTTTTGAATGGCGAGCTTGACGCTGAAATACTCAAAGTTGGCCACCACGGTAGTAGTTCCTCCACCACTGCAGACTTCTTGGCCAAGGTCAAGCCCCAGATTGGTATTATCTCTGTAGGTGCTGGTAACACCTATGGGCATCCTAATATCGATACACTCCAAAGGCTACAAGCGGCAGGAGTTACGGCTTACCGCACTGATCAATCTGGCACTATTGTGGTAAAAACCGATGGCAAAACCTACTCCATGACCACTGAGCGGACCGGCATCACACCGGTACCTGTTGCACCTATCCCATCACCTGTTGTACAGCAAGCAGCCCCAGTACCAGCACAGAGCACAGGGAAATATGTAGGTAGTAGCACATCAAACAAATACCATTATCCTGATTGTCGCCATGCCAAAACAATTCAGGATGGAAACAAAGTATGGTTTAAAGATACCGCCGATGCTAAGGTTAAAGGTTATGTACCTTGCGGTGTTTGTAAACCTTAATTTATTAACTCCCCCGGAAAGGGGAGTTTTTATTTTTCCTAAAAACAAATAAAGCCGGAGCACTAAGCCCCGGCTTTATTTGTTTAGTATTCTGTTCAGCACTGTCGCAAACTCTCCCCAGGTTACAAGGGTTGTGTGTTCACGAGAGGTGTTAATTATCCCGGCATTAATTAACTTCTGCACCTCTGCTTGTGGATCCCAGGTAGGTTGCTTAAGCACCAAACTAAATGCCCTGACTAATCCAGCCACAATGGCCCCGGCAAGGCCGTCTAGGATATCATCCCGTCTAAGCAGAGCAGCATCCTTAGGATTATCAATAAAAAGGCACTCAACCAGCATGGCTGGCATCTTTGTATTTCGGAGCACCTGGAAATTAGCAAGCTTTGGTCCTCGGTCAAAGATATCCATGGCATCGAGGCATTTGCCTATCTCTGCATGGATCATAGTGCGTAGGCCCCTGGTGTGCTCACCAGCTCCCGTGTAAACAAACGACTCGAAACCTGTGCCACCCCCGGCGTTTACGTGGATACTCAGGAAGAAATCAGCGTTTAGCCGGTTGGCCATGACTACCCTCTCATGGAGGGATACATTCTGGTCACCGTCGCGGGTGAGCTTTACCTCTATATCCTCGTATTGAAGTAGCTTTGCTGCTACTCGTTTTGCTATGTCTAGGTTGATGTCTTTTTCTTGGAGGCCATTGCCTATGGCCCCTGGATCGCCGCCACCATGGCCGGGGTCGATGCAGACTATTTTCTTAGCCATTAGAATACCTTCTTTCCATCCACATAGCTTTCTCCGAGGATATAGCCAATGGCCACAGCAGCCACGGTCATAATGGCTTCTTCAGGCAGGTTAAGCCCCAATCCCTCATTACAAACTACCACCAAGGCAGTTACCACTGCCATCCAGAACTTGCGAGATTTGAATTTATTCATATTCCCACCTTACCTTTCAATTCTTTCACATCTTTCCCTACCTCAGCGAGCCCCTTTGACAAGTTTTCATACTGCTTCCCAAGTTCATTAAGACAAGTCAGAAGCCGTTCTTCCCGTTTCTCGTTGTTCCGTAGGACATAAAAAAGCAATGCCACAAACAGCATTGCGAAAATTCCTTGGGATGCAGCAAATTTCATGATTTCAGCTTCCATACCCCACCACCTCCCGGTAACTGTTGCCCCAGGCACCAAATAGGCACCCGGGGCATAAAAATAACGCCCTTCATAAGGCGTTTGTTGCTGCACATTTTAAGTCTATTGTGCACTTACCTGATATCCAATCTCGGCTAATACTTCTCCGACAACAGTTTTTAGGTTAGATAAGTCAGGGCACTGCTCGTAGGTATACACCCCGGCCAGAATAAGACTAACCCAAATTTTAACCAATGCACTATCCTTAGTAAACATATTCATCAGCCTCCAGATTAGTTTCTTAAACAAAATAATCACTCTCCCAGGAGTGATAAGACTACTTCGCGCAGGTTTGAAATAGCAGGTATTTGCTCCTTGGTGTATTTTCCGTCTCTGACCAACCCCACCCAAATCTGCACAAGTGCACTTTGTTCGTTAAACACCGGTTCCACCTCCAGTCATGGCGATAAGTATAGACAGCTCCGCAATGCCCTGCTCCAGAAGTTCCTGCTTTTGTTTGAGTCGCTCAAACTCCGTCAGCGGAGCTGTTGACTGAGGATCATATTTCTCCTCTGACCACTGGCCGTTTTCATACTTGCGCCAAAGCTTGTCCTCATCGTAGGTTTCTAGCTGGACTAAGTTATCAGCGGCAACCTCCCCGGCCAAGGTAGATACTGCTACACAGATACCATGCTCGTTAAGCTGTGCGTAGTGATAAGACATATGCACACCTCCTTAGTTGTATTCGATGACCTGCCAAGCTATGGTTAAATCCCTACCTGCATTAGATGCATATCTAGTAAATTTGATAGTAGTTGAGGATTCAATATTGCCGGTTATTAAATACGTCCTTGCGCCTTCTGAAGATTGAACGTTAGCACCAACGCTAAAAAGTAAAAATGATTTACCAGTATTTACAGCAGATATAGTGACTGTGGTTTCCGTACCGTTTGAGGCCATCGTGGCTATTCCTCTTTGTATGCTTTTGATAGCACTCGATGGCCTAGCGTTGAGTGTATCTACAATATTTTTGATATACGTTGATTTGGCGTGAAGGCTACCGCTTGCACTGGCACCATCAGTTCTTTGCCCTACCTGATAACCCAGCCAACCTAAAACAGTACCAATTACTCCACCTAGCACAGTTTTACACCCCCTTGGTCAGCAGGCCACTGCTGTAAGATATAGTAAGCACATCCCTAACGCCACCCGCTGGCCCATCGGATGGAGGTATATACTGATACAGCTTAGACGGTAGACCGCTGCTATACTCTATAGTCGTTATAGCATTAACACCCTCTATCACGTGCCTTGGTAACCCAGATGCACCGCTAAACACCCTAAAATGCAGGGCGTTGGTTGCTGTCCATGCTCCGCTATTGCCAGCCCGTCGGTATGCAGGGTAGTTGGTGTCCGTGGTCGTTTCCCCTACCCAGTCCAGGTGGTTGGTAGCATCTCCACCCTTTTTAACCACAATCCAATATTGTGCACCGGAAGTTAAGCCAGAAAGATTGATCGGTATGCTAATGTATGCCGCTGTGGTCGGGATAAACTCAGCGGGAATGACAATTTCCTTTAGTAGTGTTCCATCGGTACCAGCAGCGGGGTTCATCCCGGAACGAATTTGCACAACAAGATCACTGCCAGTGCCATCCTTGTCCAGGTGCAGCTCAACCCTGGCAACCTCGGTTGTACCGGTAGCGGTAAACCGGCAGCAGTAATTATAGTCAGCTAGAGTGTTTTCGAGCACTCCGCTACCAGTCTTCGCATCTCTTTGAGTGCCTTCATACAGCACGGAAAACGGTTGAAGGTTCAATAATGCGTTCATTGTTGCCTCATTCAGCGGCGTTACGCCGTTCTTAAATGCGTTTATAGGCACCACTACACCCCCTGTACCGTAATTTTGCATTCCACGTTTAGAACCTGGGTTTGTCCTTTGTTGAATAACTGGTCAACCTGACCAATTTTCACCCCGGTCCCGGCACCGCTGGCGGCATCAGAGAACAGTGCCAGGTAGGTGTGGTCACCGTTTCCCTCTGACAGTGACAGCGAAGTCCTAAACCTCACCACTGGGCCGCTGGTAATGACGGCACCCACTGCTTTTCTGAATTTCTCCCCGTTCCCGTCACCAATCGCTATAAAAGGAGATTGCAGCCCGGCTATCATGGCTGCAATCTTTTCAAGGCCCTCTTGCGTAATCAATTCTAACCACCTCCTAAGCTATCTAACTCTCGCATCTCCGTTAGTTATATAGTAGGTTCTTCTACAGCTTCAACAAAGGGCTTTAGGTTGCTGTCAAGTTCAGCCCCGTGGGTTAGTGTTGGTGGTTGCAGCTCTGCGTTGGGAACTGTGATAAACAGTTCACCAGAAGTATAGGACCCCTCAACCCCGCCAATAAGTTCTGGCTGCAGTTTTGTTGATACAGTACCGTCCTCGTTATGAGTTATTTTGACCGCTTTTAATTTTATTTGCATAACTTATACCTCCCCAGTTATCTTGATATAATCTGTGCCGTTGTGCATGACCATGGCTGTTTTACCGGCTGCTACAGTGGCCCCGGTGCCACCAGATTTTTTAACTGTTATAATCTGACCTGATTTATTATTTACTGCATAAAGCAGCCCTGGCCTATCAGGAGCAATAATGTTAGCAGCCCCACCAGCATTTGTAGCCATCAAAAGCATACATTTACTTTCATTGCTAGTTAATACCCAATCAGCTACAGCAGCTTGGTAATCATGTGTAGCGATACCGTATCTATTTCCTTGGCCTACTGGTACTGTTAATTCAACTGATGGTAATGTAGTCTCAGCAAGATCGCCAACAGGTTCTACATAAACTGTCCCACCCTCAAATATTTGTAGTGGTGGCTGTATCGGGATTGGGGTAACAACAGGTTCCGCTAACTGATAAGTTAGCGTTGTTCCGTTGAGATATGTTTTAATGGCATCTGCTGTTTTATCCCCTATAGACTTTGGTAACTTGATATAAATAGTGCCACTATTACGGTTTACCCAATAGCATAAATAGTCGGCTTCGTCCCAGCCAGTATAGTTAGTCGTTTTTACACCCGTATAATTAAATATAGTATAGTTTTCAATAATCTCTTTATCCGTAAATATTACTTTAGTACCATAGACCGTAGTTTGGTCGCCAATACTACCTATGTCATACCCGTTTAGTTCCCCTAGATTAACTTTATCAATCTTAAAAAGGCTGTTCTAGTGTCGTCACGCTTAATAACAAAGGTCACTCAATCACTTCCTTATGCTCTTCCATTACTAGTATCGGGGCTAAGAAGTGGATTATGGTCTCGATATTTACAGTTTCAGTGATTACACTGTTTTTACTTGTTTCTACCACTACCGAGTTCATTACAACCACCTCGTCTTAAAACTGTCGGTAGCAGGATCATAATACTGTGGTATTGGTTTACCATTCTTATCAGTCAAAAGCTGGATAGTATCATAAGACATATTCTTCACCTCTTATATGGTTTGCCATGGGCTCAAGAACACCGGCTGATCTCCTAGACCTAGACAGACAATTTCGCCGCAGATTGCATCAGCATCACCACAGTACCAGGGATCAATCCTTGGCGTTACTACAAACTCGATCAGGATATTAACCGGGATATCACCGGACACATACTTTGTTTGGTACTGCACATCAATAATCTTGCCCCGTTGCTGGCTACTGACCAAGCTCTGCAAAAAGTCTGCAATACCAAGGAGTTTACCACCGTACTCGATTTTGTACCTAAACCTTTTAGCGGTGCTATCCCACTGCATATTAACCCGCTGGATAAGATACTCGCCAACTATGCCCCTGTCTGGCAGGTTAATAGTTAGGATTTGCCCTGTTTTCCACCCCGGCACCTCACTGTTAAAGCTTCCCCTAATTTTAGGGTTAGCATGGTCTTTGAGTTCAGCCATACCCGCCGCCTCTGCTGCCTCAATGGTGATAAGTTTTTCATCGTATATTTTATACTCATAAATCCCATCACCACCCTGGACGGCAGCTAGTGCCTGCTGGCTGGGGATATCTTCAACCATCGTGATTACATCCATGGGTACCCTGCAGGTAAGGGATATTGTCGCCCCAGCTACAGGGGTAGGGGTCTGATTAGAGCACCTAATGTATTTATCCCGCTGGTTGTACATGTAGTCATAGTTTGCTTCATCATCTACGTACTCCAAGCCAGGTGTTACCGGAGGACTTTCGTTAATGCTTATTTTCGGTGAGTGAGGTTCAAAGGGCAGCACCCAAATTCTTTCCTTACCATCGGCCACCCACTCGAAGGTTTGAGGGTCGGAGAGGAACTTTCCACCTAAAACATAGACACGGTTCCGCAAGCCCTGGATGTCAACTTTGTGTTTCAGACCATGAAACAGCCCGCCTGGTGTGAGTTGCATCGGTGCAGGTTCAACGTAATTAGCAGGGCTGAAAAACTTGATATCTTTGTAGTAGTCAACATACCAATGCCAGCCGACGTACTCACAGATTTCCTTCATGCACTCGCTTGGAAGGTTGTAATCGAAACGAATCCACTCAATGACCGGGGCCCCGGGAATTACCCCGTTCACTGTGAAACCGGGACAATACTTGGCGGCAATATCTTTGATTATATCGTCGGCGGCCATGTTTTCGTAGGTTTCAACTACCAGTTTGCGGTCCATATAGGTTGTATAATCGTCACAATCAACTTTCCAAACGACAATACTTTTGTCTGTGAGGGTGCGGGATAATTCAACGTTGGTAATGACCCCGGCAAAAACACGAATACCATCCCATTCGATGATAACCTCCTCGCCTTCTACCGGCTGGTCGCCTTTTATGTTGAGGGTACAGGTGTCAACTTGATAAGCCAATACCTGATCAATTTTAAGGCTGTCCCACTCCAGGTCTTTGCTTCGTTCCTCACCTGCTATTAGGATGCTTAAGGTCATATCCTCACCCCTCGGCGGCGTAACTCGCGTTCAATCTCTTCCCAGCCGCTTGAGACGTAAAATGTAAAGCTGTTCCCACCATAATGGTAATTGGTATCGCCACCACCAGCCATGGCCATGGGTGACGTACTTGCTGCCATGCGGCTAACTGTGCTCTCCAATGCCGGTAGACTGTCGTTAATGCCTTCAATAAGGCTACCAACCAGCGATGGGCCCCACTCCATTATTTTCCTCAGTGGCCCACGCTTGGCTGGACTGTGCGGCATGTAGCTATCCACCATTTCAGCCATTCTTTCAAGAGTACGCTCTAAGCGGTCAAACTGGCCCTCTATGCCATCAATGAAGTTAGTCATCAGGCTAACGCCATAACGACTACCAGCTTCGGATATCTCCTTAAACCTATCTTCGATTCGCTTTAATTCTTCCTCGGCATTCTTTCGGATTTCAGCGTTTTTCTTTTCCCACTCAACTCGATATGCCTCTAATTGTTTTTGGGCATCTTGGCGAATCTCCGAAAGCTTTTGATACATTTCTTGGCGCTGCTGTTCTAGTTGAGTTATAGCCTCTTCTCTGGCCATTTCATTTTTCTCTCGCCAGAGGGTAACGTATTCCTGTAATTGCTCGTCAGTTAGGGTGTTAAGGGCTGCAATTTCTGGCCCTGCTTTAGGCCCCATTTGGCGTAGTTCTTCGATTAGGCCTTCATCAACGCCCTTGGCAGCTAAATCTGCAATGTTTTCCTGCCATTTTTCAAAAGCATCCACCTGGCCACGGAGGTTGTCCAGCAATTCCTTACCGGATACATCTCTGGTGGCAACAGCCTCAAACAGACCAACGAAGTTGCTGAGAGACTTTGTGCGGTTATTTAGCTCCTGTTCATACTGTTCAGTAAGCTTTTTTTCTTCTTCAATGACTCTTTGGTTGACTTCTCTGACCTTTTCTTGATACTCTTCGAGAGCGTCAGCTAGCTCTTCCCGGTATTTTCTTTCAACCTCGCTCACTTCCTGGGCTAAGTCCCTTAGTTCTTTGGCATGATCTTTGATCGCTTGGTTGGTTTCCCGTATCTCTTTTTCAAGTTCGGACTGGGCTCTCTTTTCTTGCTCCAATCTGAGTGCTAATTTTATGGTTTCTTCCGCATCCTCACCCTTAGCTTTTACTGATGCTAGATAGCCCTCGTTTACTGCTGCAACAATCTTTTGCTGCATGTCTAGTTGTTGATATAAGCCCTGTAGTTCGGTGACGAGGCTCCTTGTTTTGTCGCTTGACTGGGCAGTTGAATTACTTAGGGTATCATATTGAGCCTCGATAATTTGGAGCCTAACCCCTAAAATATCGGCAGTCTTTTCCCACGCTGCCCTAGTATCCTCTGCCGCTTTCGCTGCCGTGGCACCTGTGCTTTTTGCTACGTCGCTGACTTTCAACATGTATTTTGATATGTCCAGTTTAGGAGCTTGTATAGTGGGGGCTTTAAATGCACCCATTTCATTTTCTAGTTTTTTGAAGTCTGCTACGCTTTGTTTGGGGAAATTAAAGTCGGATAACTGAGCACCACCAATGGCTTTAAACCAGGATTGTTGCCGCATCCATGTGTCAAAACTCATTATTGCAGCGTCAATCTTTTCTTTATAAGAAACAAAAGCCACTCCCAAAGCGCCCAAAACACCTATGGTTATTGCTGCTGGTCCTCCTATGGTAGTAAGTCCAGCAGTAAGCACAGGCCAAATCTTAGTAATCTTTTCGATAATAGTCAAAACAGGGCCAGCAGCCACCGCAACACCTGTTAAGGCAAGAACGGCATTTTTACTTTCTGGTGTTAATTCATTATAAGCTTTTATTAGTTCAGTAGTTTTTTTTACTAATTCTGTCTTGATTGGCATTAAGGTATCACTTAACTCAGCAGTAGCTAATTGTAAATCATATGTCGCCTTGGCTCCATCGACTAGGGCCTTATTATTTTTCGTATAAGCGTCATAGGTTTCCTTCAATCCCAGCTTTGCCAGAGTATCAAGGATATACTGCTGTTGCTTGCCTTGCTTTATGGACTCCTGTAGGCCTTCGTTAAATTCATCAAGGCTTACGCTTGACCTATCCAGTAATTCAGCAAAAGGACCTATGGCTGCGCCAGTGGCCAGGGTTTCCTGCAAGCCATCAGCAATTCCTTCAAATTTGAGAGTATCTTTAAATTTGATTGCAGCACCAGCAACCATTTCCATTGCCTGCGTCATTTGGGTGCCATCAAAACCGGCAGCCAATAGGTTTGACAGACCTTCAACGTTTGAATCTAACTCACCGGTGATAGCATACATATCACGGTATGCCTGGTTAACAACCTCGATGTTAGCCCCGGCCATTTGTGCGTTAGTTTCAAGTTTTGCCAGTTCTGTTCGTAATTCTTGGGTTGCTTCTGTCGCTAATGTTGCAAATCCAACAAGGGGAGCGGTGACACCTAGGGTTAACTTATTACCAATGTTGCCAGCTTTTTCTCCAATATCTTGAATTGTTTTGCCGAGGTCTTTGGACTTCTTTTCTGCATCAGCAATTCGATTCTCAAACCTTTTTAATTCTTGCTCGGCCTTAACTACTTCCCGCTGGAATGCACGATACTGGCCTTCTGATATGTCCCCTTTGGCAAATTGCTTATTTATTTGCTCTTGAACAGAGCGTAAGCGATCAAGCTTTTCTTTGCTATTCTCAACTGCATCAGCCAAAAGCTTCTGTTTTTGAGAAAGCAGTTCTGTATTAGATGGATCAAGTTTTAGTAACTTCTCGACCTGCTTAAGTTCGCTCTGAATATTACGGGCATTTTTATTTACATCACCAAGTGCTTTGTTTAAACCTACGGTATCGCTTCCTATGACAACATTTAAACCCTTAATGGTCTCAGCCAAACCTATCACCACCTTGCTACATCAAGTTTTTAAAAAATATTGTCGAAACAACTCTAATTAGTTGACTTTATCTAATTATGATAGAAAATAAAGTTAAAAATATTTAAGGAGGATACTATATGTTTGAATTGATAACTGTTGTTGCGTTTTTTGTATGTTTAATTGGGGCTGCTTGCAAGATATTTGCAAAGCAGAAAGCTGGTAAATGGGCCATTGCTACAATATTGCTATTAGTAATCATGATAGTTAACCCAGGTAACGATACAGTTACTTCTAGTAATACACCCTCTGCAAACAAACCAACCATATCTAAGGAAGAATTTGACCAATTAAAAAGCGGAATGTCGTATGAAGAAGCAACAGCAATTATAGGTGGTCCTGGTGTAGTTATATCAGAGAGCGGAAACCCTGGCGACCAACTACACACGGTTATGTATCAGTATGAAGGCGAAGGTGATTTAGGGGCTAATGCAAATCTATTGTTCCAAGGAAACAAACTGCAAAATAAGGCTCAATTTGGGCTAAAGTAACTACAAAGCACCTGGTTGGGTGCTTTGTAGCCTTTGTAGCTTTAGGAGATTTATGCAAAAAACTTGTCTATATCTTCCTGTGTAGCCATCCTTGGTTCGTCATCTTTTTTTCTGGTGTATGCGTCAACAAAGTCTAACAAGTCCTGACACCTTAATTCATTAATTTCAGTAAAAGTTAACCCTAACCGCTTACCAATAACTAATAACTCAATATCTAACCACTTTATTTTTTGTTGTTCGTTACTCTTGCGAAGATTTTGTACCAAGAAACCCACGGGCAGCTTCCTCTAGAGCTGCCGTTACAAAGGTAGTGTCAAAGAGGTTTATTTCGTCAAAAGAAGATAACCATGTTTCAAAGCTAGGAAACTGCTTTCCAGGTCCATTTTCGGCTTTTGCCATAGCCCAAATTATTTGCAAACATAAAACATGGTCAAATCCAGAAATTCCGGTTTTGATTTTAGCCATGTCCGAAAGTAATGCTGTTCCAAACTCCTGCCGATAATACAAGAGAGCCAGGGGCGTAGCCCTGACTCTCACAACTTGACCACCAATGTTAAGCTCTCTCATTTCTTACGCCCCCGCTCCCGGTAAAGTTACTGCGTTAAAGAACGCATTGTAGGCTGTAGCGTTGGTATCGTTTAATTCCATAACGCTTTTCACAATCCGTTTACCGTTGTACTCAATAGGCAGAATGGTCAAGGACAGCACATCAGTTTTAGGCTCAATGGTTTCGCCTTTAGTGGTGTGCTCCTTAGCAGGGCGGCTTGCCTTGCAGCGATAGTACACAAATCGCCGATTCTTTTGGTCGCCTAGTACCTGCCCCATCAAGGCAAATTCCTTAGGCTGCCCGTCAGCAATCTCAACTAGCATGCCGTTGGCATCAATTTCCCAGCCAAGCATTTCAGCGAGGATATCATCAGGCACCAAGGCCATCTCCAGTTCAGCGGTATAGCCATTATTGCTTGTGGCAACAAAGTAAGGTCCATTGTCTGCGTAAAAGGTTGACTCCTGCCCTTGTGCGGTCGGGGTGAACCTAACAGCTCCAGGGATCTCTACGGGAGTCTCCCAGGCCGGTTGGGTTTGGGATTCCGTATCGGCAAAAGCAATATGGACTTTCTCAAGGCCATAAGTGACTTTATTTTTAGGCATATGGTTTACCCTCCAATCAGTTGAATTTCATAGATTACCTGCCGTAGGCCCTCGGACTCAATATAAGCCTCGACCTTGCTATATGGCAGGCGAAGTGATTTAAGTAAATCCTGCACCTTCTTTTCGGTGGCAGGGTCTTTTTTTGTGGTGTAGAGCTCAATCTGGTAGTTTGCAACATCTAGGTAGTTGTGGTTATCGGCCATCATGTCGTTGCTGTAGGCGTGGTGGTAGGTGATGAACGGAGGAACTTGGGGGTTGGTAAACTCTCCATAGGCCACTGGTAGATCTAAAGTTTTGAGGGCTGCATATAGCTCAGCTTGGGTCATCTGCCACCACTCCTTATAATCTGCTTGATATTCTCAAGCATCTCTTTGGTGTATTTATCATGGGCCGGCCTCAGATGAGGATAGGCCTGTACCCTGCCACCATCTACCTTGGCATGACCAAATTCCAAAAGGTGCACCCGGCGGTAGTGTTTCTTATTCCAAACAACGTAACGCTGTTTACCAGGGAGTGACTTATTAGTTTTGACAAACGTCCGGGCATATTCGCCGGTACGCTTCGGGGCTAACCGCTTAACCTCTTTGAGCACCTTATCGGCGGTTGATTTTACTTCTGCCTCAATACCCACTTTTACGTCCCCGGTATAATCACGCACCGCCCGTGTGATGGCACTGGCTAGTTGGTCAATACTGACATCGTTCCTAGCCATCGGCAGCCACCCTTTCGCAGGTCAGTTCCAGTTCCTCAAAACTGGTGGCATAGGTACGAATTACCCTATACCTAACCCCTTCAAATTCCACAATTTGCTGACCATTGTACTCATAGCCATGGATTATAAAGACTATGGACGGTTTTATCCCAGTCGTGGCAGCACTGTAAAATTCATTTCTTGCCACAGACTTAATGCCGCAAAGGACAGTGATTTCAGTTTCCACTGGTATCTGGTTGCCAATCTCATCACTAACAAACGTTTGCTTAACCAGGGTTAACTCGTGGTCATAGGTCACTGGTAGCACCTCCACCGGCAGATATAATCAGATTGCGCAACCGGTACTGCAGGTGTCTGGGCATAGCCCCATCACTGTCCCTAGACTGATACCGCCAGGTAGCATAATCCACGACAAACATCAGATGGTGGGCATTGTTAGCATTTAGCACAATGCCCTTTTCCTTTTCCAGCTCGTCAATCACGCCGGAAATAATGGCGGCCAGGTATTCATCCCTGACCGCCGTTGTAATTCCTAATCGTGCTTTGACTAGAGCGAGGATTTGTACCTCGTTCATTTTTATAACCATTCCTTTCGCAAGCTCAAGGCACAAAACGGAATGAAACATTGCCTATGAGCTTGTTTTGTTTTAAAACTATCTTATTGAGATAACAGGCAACTACAAATCACGTGGAGGTGAGTGCGCTGTTCCTTTGGGAGCAGACCGTATTTTTATATGTGTAGACTGTCCTTTCAAGCACAAATAAGTGTGCCTTCAGAGTACGAAGACTTATCTTTGTATAAACAACTCGTTTATAGCTGGACAGTCAGTCAATGCCTGCTTTTCTCAATAATTTTTTGCGAAGGGAGACTTTAATGTTAAAAATCGTTTACCCCATCTGTTGTGGAATTGATGTCCACAAAAAGTTTCTTGTTGCTTGTATTGCCTTTACCAATGACAAAGGTGTTACCACTTACAAGTCCAGACGCTTTTCTACCTTCACAAACGATTTGCGAAAGCTGTCGGAGTGGCTTTCCTCCAATTCCTGCACACATGTTTGCATGGAATCCACCGGCAAGTATTGGGTACCTGTGTACAATATTTTGGAAGCCACCTGTAAAATTACACTGGCTCATCCAAAGTATGTCAAAGCGATTCGCGGTAAGAAAACCGATAAAAAGGATGCCAAGTGGATTGCCGACCTGTTTAAGCACGACCTTGTTGCCGGAAGCTTTATGCCACCCCTTCCAATTCGTCAATTGCGTGACTTGATGCGTTATCGTTTTAAGCTCACAAACTTTAGTTCCAGCGAGAAGAACCGGATTCAAAATTGTCTTACTGTATCAAATATCCAGCTCGCCAACGTGGTATCTGATACTTTCGGTAAGAGTTCAATGAGAATCATTGACTACTTGCTTGAAAATCCCGATGATAAGGATTTCGATTTTGTTCCTCTTCTTCACTCATCCATGCTGCATAAAGTGGACGATATCCGTCTTGCCCTGGACGGAATGATTACACCGGAACAGCGGCAAAAAATGAATATTATTCTTCAGCATTATGGCGAATTAGGAAAGTGCAAGTCCAACCTTGAATCCTTAATTCTATCGCTCTCAGAGCCTTATGCCAAGGAACGTACTTTAGTGTCCACTGTACCAGGTATCAAAAATCCCTTTTCTGCAATCGCTATAATTTCAGAAATCGGTGCTGATATGTCTGTGTTCCCTACAGCCAAACACTTGTGTTCCTGGGCAGGAGTGACTCCTCAAAACAACGAGAGTGCGGGCAAAAAACATTCTGTTCGCATATCCCGTGCCGGTGTTTATATCAAGCCACTTTTAGTACAGTGCGCCAACGCTGTTGTTAAAAGTGATAAACACCCTGAAATCAAGGGCCGCTATTTATCCATCAAAAAGCGGCGTGGCCATAAGCGTGCTATTATAGCTATTGCACGAATGTTGCTTACTGCCATTTATCACATCCTTAAAAAAGGTGAACCTTACAACCCAGAACTTTATAAGAAAGCGCAACCTTTTCCTGCATCTCGTGAAATCACAGTAGAACAGGCTATTCTTATAGCTCGGAGGCACGGGTACTCTGTAGTTAAGGATTGATGGAAATACACAAGTTATCACTTTTCACTTTTTAAAGATCATCCCATGGATGGTCTGTTTGCTATGCTCTTTTTTAGTTTGTGCCCCCGTGGAGCTGGTTTCAGACTTATTCACCTGCCGGATCGGTAATAGTGACAAGGGCAAACGCTGCTGGCCGGACCGGTTTGCCATCGAAGCGGCCTTTGCCACGGAAAGCCATTTGATCTTCAACAAACTTCACATGCTCGGACCGGTCTATACTGATGTCCTCGCGAATAACCATAGTATATTGGTCAAGCACTCCGAATAGGACTTTATCAACGTCCATGTTCTGGTTAAAAACAACCGGCAGGCCGCACAAATCAGGCTGGGTCAGGTTGGGCAGCTTGCCAACGACATTGCCCTCGCTATTTACATTGATGGTGTACTCCAACAGGCGGTTATAATATGTCTGCCGCTTCATTACTGCGACAATTTCACCCACACTGTCATCGCCAGTGTCAATTAGACCTACATTTTTCAATAGATTAACGAGTAGCTTTTCGTCAGCCTCTACGGTTTTTTGATTGCCTGCAGGAATCTTTGGTATGATACCCTCCGGTTGCTTTTGGCTTGCTCCTTCTCCTTTTAAGATTGCAAGATCCAGCGCCTTTGCAATAGCGCGGGCTATCTTTCTGACAACGTAATCATCAATGTTGATAATGGAATCTTGAAGCAGGTAGTTGTCAACGAAAGTGACCTTGCCAACCTTGAAGCCGTCAAAATCAACTTTGGTGATTGTTCCAACATCACCAGTCGGGATAGAACTAGCCATCTCGATCCAAGAGGCTGCTGATGTATCAGTATCTATCAAAATTCGGGCAGTACCGCTAACGCGGATTTTTTCTACGCGAGGATATAAGGTAGTGTAGTCACCAACGATATCCAGGATACGGTTGATAATGACATTAGGAATGGTCAGTTCACCACCGGAGACAGCACGAAGGTTCTTGAATTTTTCATAGAATTCACGAACCTCAGGAAGGTTATAGTATTCACCAGTTTCCAGCATCCTGCGGACTTGTGAAATATGATATTCTTTTGCCATTTGGACTTCACCTCGTTTTTGTTGGTTTACCGACCGTTGCTCACCAGTCGGCGATTTAGCGTTAAGCTGCTCCAATTCGCTTTCGAGTTCAGCAATCTCGCCCTGGAGCTTGGACTTTTTCTGTTCAAGTTCATCCTTTTGGGCTTCGAGCTTGGTGACTTCTTCCTCAACGACAGCAATTTCTTCATCGGTTTTTGCCTCGTTAGCAGCCGCTTCAAACTCGGTGCTGCGCTTCTGAATTTCTTCTTCCTGGATCATAAGCTCAGCCAGTGCATTTTTGCGCTGCTCGATTTTTTTACTGATTACCAGCTGTCTCAGCAATTTTTTTCACCCTTTCAATTAATTTTTGGCGTTTAGCCTGCAGCAGGCGTTCCCGGTGTTCCTCAACCTGCTTTTGTCTGGCAGCAACGCAGGTATCTTCATAAGCTGGGAAGGTGACGACGCTGACCTCGTGTAAGTCAAATTCTCTGATGGTCCATTTAACTGAACCATCCTCACGCCACTCGGTATCTTCCCGCACAATATTAAATCCGAACGAACACTGGTCAACGTCGCCACGTTTTACCCTTTCGTAAAGGTTCATGGCATCAGTGTCATTCGGATTAATTTTGATTCGTCCCCAAAGGCCGCGTGAATCTGTGTGAAGTTCTAATGTGCCGGACTTATTCCTACCAAGCACTAGCCGGGGCTCATGATTAATCAACGCACGGATATCGTTGTTGAGCGTGTTATCAAACGCACCCGGTGCAATTTCTTCAAATGCGCCCTTCCATAGTTCTGTTTCCCGGTTAAATACCGCAAAATAACCCTCAATAATCAGGTCTCCGTTGTCTCCTTCGGCTCTGGTTTTAAGTTCAGTTTTCATGCACCGAGTTTGTCTTGTGTCTCTGCTCAATTCCCCTCACCCCCTTCAAGAGCCTTTTTAATATCCTTTAGTTTGTTTTGCTCACCCAACAAATCAGCTGGGATATAGTTTTCCAGGACAATTAATTCATTCATTTCCGGGTCTGGACTCATGCCAATCCAGTCGCGAAGTTCATTCCGGCGAAGTGTGTTCCGATCCACGAGAGCCGTGCCAGCAGTAACCAAATCAACCAAACTATAGGCATAGAGAGAACGGGAATTAAACCTAAAGAACATGTCCGGTGCATAGAGCAATTTCCGCGTCAGTTCCTGCTCAATACCTTTAGCAAGCGGTAGGATGCGTGTCTGGATAAATGCGTTATATTCGTCCTTCTTAAAATCACCAACACCAACAAAAAAAGCCGGAACACCGAGCATGGCTGCAACCGACCTTTTATCAATTTGGACTGATTCATGAATTGCAATATCCTGTAAACTAAGGGGTTTAACCGTCTCCACTCGGATGATTCCCTCTGGTAGAATCCATGGTTTGCCGCTCTTTCCATCGCCAATATACCGCTGGATTAACTTCTCCCTTTCTTCATCATTTGAAAGCTGAGATGTGTCAGCATCAACCATGACAATGATACCCGGGCGCCACTTGTCTCCCATAAATGCTTTTTTGGTAGCTGCAGCTTGTTTGAGATTCCCAACAATATCCTTGAGGATAAAGCGATATCCACGTCCTTTCCACGGTTCATCAGGATCTGGGTTAATTCTAAAATGTAACACTTCATCATGGTTAAAATCGCGTCCTCGAATAGATATCTGGTACCCAATTGCCGCTCCGATGCCGTTTTGTTTCGGTGATGGGAAAGATACTGCGCTCGGTGGAATTGGAATTAATTCATCAATGAGCCCATCCGAAGTTGTCGGAAACACTATGCAGTTGCCATCACCTTCAAGAAGCATTGTATGGACAATAAAATACATCCAGTCTTTGCGAGTCATTAGACTGTACGGGCTAATATCTATTTTCTTTGCCAGTTCGTTCCGTACTCGGATATCCCCGTTATCCGTATTTCTCATAAGATGAATGGTCATGCTGCTAATAAGGTCAGAAATGCGGTCGATAGCCATACGGACCTCGGGATTTTCAGACAATCTGACGTAACTGGAAGGAAGGGATAAATCTTCACCCTTAAGCCAATATCCTAACAGAGTGTTTTCTCCACCAGAAACACTTCGCTTCTCAGTCGGTTGCCTTGCTCTCTTTTGTTTTTTACTCAAGCACTATCACCGCCCTTTAGCCATTCGCTTTGTGCCTTCGCTTGGTCTGTGTCCTCTAGATATCGGACACAAGCAAAAACAGACGCATCAAATATGTCAATGCGTCGGTTCTCATCGATTTTTTCATACTGAATCAGGCCGTCTGTTTTCTCAATCCCATGGACGTTCTGAACACAATATTCAAATGCATCTGAGTGTAAATAATAGAGTTTCCCAAGTTTTGCTTTTTGCTCAATCCGACGGAATCCCTGTGACTTGCGCCAGAAATATTGTGGCTCATCTATCAGCTTGAAACCGGCTTTTTTGGCACCCCGGAAAAAGTCATGACTGAATTTCCGGTCAAAGCCAATCTGTTTGATTCGGAAGCCCATGCGCTTCATGCGCTTGAACCACTCGACCACTTCAGCAATGTTAGTCACCGCCGAATTTGTCATGGTCAGCCAGCCATCATCCATCCAGCCAAACAGTGGAATGCCGTCCTCTTCGGCTTTGGCAGTTGCAGCTACAACCGGGAACCAGGCGTGAGAGATAATAATACCAACATCCTGATATTCGCCATACAGAGCAGCAGCAGTCAGGTCGTGCAATTTAGCTAAGTCAGCACCACCATACCAGTTAATCGGCAGTTTTGCCAGTTCTTCCAGGGTCCAGTTATATTTACGGTCAGACAATCTGAACTCATGGATGTCAAAATATGCATTCATAGCGGAAGTGTAGACATTGAGTGACTTCGCTAGAAAGTCCTTTCGCTGTTGAGGATCGTTCTGCGCCTGCAGTGCATCATTTAGAATGTCCTCCGGCCGGATGGTCACCCCATAGTTTGGGTTAGCCTTTTCATGCTGGACCGGATTCGTATAGTCGACATTTCCTTTTTCGTCCTCGTCAGCTTTGGATATGAACACAAAATACGTTTCATCCCGAGCCGTGCCATCCAGAACTTTTTTGCAATACTGCAAACGCTGGTAACAAAAGCTGGTCATATCATCGCCGGCCGTGGTAATGCCAATCATCAATTTATTGGTATAGGCCTTCATGGCCTCTTTGATGATGTTGTACTGCTTCGGTCTGGTGTAGGCATGCAGCTCGTCGGCTATGGCGATATTGCAATTTAGCGAATCTTGACGGTCAGGATTGGCGGCCAGGGCCTCGATGTAAATTGAACCGTCACCCAGGTCGCCACTAATAGAATGTTCCTGGTTGTTATTCAAGATGCGGAAATTATCTTCCTCGCCCATGCGTTTGAGGTTAAAAAGAATGAACTCGAACGCCTGCTTTGATTGCTTGAGAGCGTGTGCCGTGATGTAGATTGTCGCGCCGGACTTCCGGCTGAGAAGTGCCAGAGCCCAAGCCAATGCAGCTACAAATCTGGTCTTGCCATTCTTCCGGGGAATAAAAATAAACGCCTCTTTATAGCGGCGCTCATTAGTACCAGCTTTCCAAAAGCCAAGCAGGTTATAGATTATAAACTTTTGCCAAGGTTCCAGCAGGAACGGTTTCCCTCGGAGTGGTGTGCCATCGAGCGCTTCGCCTTTGTCGTGAACAAAGGTACGCTCAATGATTTGGATTACGAACTCTGGATCTTTGGTACGAAATTCATATTCCGGATTTTCCAGGTCGTCCAAAAAGCGCTGACAGGCCTGGATTATTTCTTGGCCTGCAACCTTTTTACCCTCGACTATGCTCCTGGCGTACTCCAAAACAATGTCAAGGTTTTTAGCATCACTCAAGTTGCCTCAGCGCTGCGGCCAGCACAGATTGTTTTTTAGTCTCGACGGTGATGCCGTCGATGGTTTTCGGATTCAGACACAACCGGTCTGTGTACGCCAGTATGTCTTTGCGGAGGGATTCGAGCGTGGCGACAATTGGTGCTTTCTTCGATCCACCGTCCGCTGTTGAAACCTCGAACGGGTACCCCCCAGCTGCGAACCGGCCGGACAACACGGCGTACTGTTCCCTTAGTTCAGCATAAATCTCAATCAGTGGGTCGAATTCTTTCTTGTAAGTCCCGAGCTCTTTCATTGCTCTAATGGTTGCTCGCTTAATTGCTGACTTGGTATTTTTTGCCATACCCTCACCTCCCGGAAAAAAGTTTTTGAGACTCGCTCTATTGGAAAAGGTTCCCCCTGCCCGGTCCCTAGACTTTGAATCCTCTAGTTTGAAGGAGGGGGGATACCCTTTGCTCCCACTGTTTGCCAAGGTCTGTCAATTCGCCATTAGTCCTATCGTGCATCTTGTCGTGATGTTCGTTACACAAACTAATCAGGTTATCGCTAACCAAACCGAGGTCAGGCCGTTGTTCTAAAGGGAATACATGGTGTACTGTCGTTGCCGCTGTAGTCTTGCCGTACCGCCTGCACTCCCGGCAGAGGTATTCATCTCGCCGCAGGATGTTTGCGCGTTTGCTCTGCCATCGTCTGGATTTATAGAAAGGCTTGGCCATTTATACTCACTCCAATAAACCTGTCACAGTCATTCCGGGCGTAACACAAAAACCGCCCATCTCTAGGCGGTTTTTTCTAAACACAATATTTTACAGTACCATTTTACCACGTTTGAATTACCATGTAAAAACCATCTTTTAATCACGGTTTAATCAAAGCCCTGAGGCCTTTAAATATCTAGCTTAAGGCCATCTACACCGAATATTAAGACGCTCAATTCGGTGATCATTTCTTTTTTCCACCGTCTTACTGTAGCCTCCCCGCAATGGATTTCCTCTGCCACTACCTTTACCAACTCACCATATGGCATATCCCTTCTCGCCTTGTCAAGGTACAAACTTTTAATTACCTGATACTTTTCCGGCTGCCCCTTGGCAGACATCCTCAGTCTTAGTATCTCCAGGCAGGTTTCAATTTGGGTAATCATAATTGCAGTCCGGATACGGCTTTTTTTGATTGCCTTCACTATTACTTCGTCCATATCGTCATCTAATTCCATGATATCGGATGCCTTGTCCTTGGAGTTTTCGTAGTGATCCAGCAGGCTCAGGTAATTCTTAAGCAATAACTCAGTATTCTGGTATCTGGTCCTTTTAACCCGCTGGCGTTCTTCTTCTTTGAACTCTTTCAACGCTTCCCTTGCTGCTATCTTGGCTATTTCGTGGGTATTTACTTTTGATTTCCCCAATCCATGTCACCCCCCCTAGTCTGTTATATCCAGTAAAAACCTTATTGCCATAGCAGCCACCTGTACCATTTCTGCTTTTGCCCGCTTAGTATTATTAACCTTAATTTCATTCCAAGCTTCATCCAGTTCCTCCAGGATTACTGCATAACCTTCATGGGCTGATGCAAACCTTGGATATAGGCTTCTGGCTCTGTAAACTTCGTTAACTACCGAGAAAACAACCTTATCAACTTCTTCAGGTTTATACAAGCCTTGCTCACGTTCTGAAAGCTCCAAAACCTTTTTGCTAAACTGATACAGGTTCTTTGTGCCCAGTTTTGTTCGCATGGTCTTTAATAGTTTTTTCTCGGTTGGCGTCATATCGTAACTGTTGAGCTCAGCCATAGGCTACCTCCTACCTAAAGGTGGCAACGGTCCTCTTTTAAACCGCTCACACCCTAATACTGTCACAATTTCATACTTTCTTGTGCTATTAAAGGGAGCAGGAACAGACTTGACCTTGTACTCTAAGCCAGTACGGTCGCCTTTATCAATCCATGGACAAAGCATAGGCGTGGCCTTGGCACATATCTCACAGAGTGTTGCCATTGCTAACCTCCTTACAGCCAACCAGGTAACCATTATCATCCTTTGATATCCGATAAGTGCCCTCTGTAAGCCCTAATCCCAATAATGACTTAATTAGTCCATTGCCACCAATACTTGCGCTCTTTTTACCACTTACCTTGTAGCAATTTTCCCCATCACAAGGAGCCAGAACTACCTTTTGCTTCATAACCCCTATCTTGACACCATTTGATCCAAGTAACTCTCTTGCAGCTGCATTGACTACAAACCTTTTGCCAATAATCACTAAGGGCTCACTGTTATTTGATGCGCCTGGACGTTTATCTATCCACACAATCTCAGCGGTAGATACTTGGACTGGCTTGTCCTGTTGGGATAATTTGCTTAAATCAAATTTCTTCTTAAGCTTATAAAACACATCAGTGGCTATTCCAAGCTGCTTAATTATTTCCGTATCTTTAAGACCCTGGGACTTAAGCTCAATGTAAACCTCTTGGGTTAATTTTTCCCTGGCAATATCCAGACGGGTTCTTCTACCCTCCATATCCAGACCTCCTTGTGGTGAATTATTTGGATTTCGGTATTTCTCAAGTTCCTCTGGGGTCAAAGTGTAAGTGATTACTGGGCTGCTTACCGGTTCCTCGCTTTCGGTTGATTTGCGCGGCCCAACTCTAACATTTCTGCCGGTTCCTCTTCCCATGTCAACGCCGACTTTATTTTGACCCACCATCGCCGGTTTAGAATTGACCCACCCGGCGATTTTTTGTTGGTTAGGTGGTAGAGGGGGAGCCGTAGGCTCCAGTCCTCATCTTCTCACGAAGTCGGTAACTATTCCCCCTAATATTGACGATGTGGGAATGGTGTAAGAGCCGATCCAGGATAGCCGTAGCAAGTATCGGATCGCCCATCAGTTCCCCCCATTCACCGAAACTCTTGTTGCTGGTCAACAGAATACTCCCTCTCTCGTATCTTGCACTTACTACCTGGAAAAAGAGGTTAGCTGCCAAACTGTCAAACGGTAAGTAACCAATTTCGTCAATAATCAGGAGCTTTGGTCGAATATAGATGCGTAGGCGTTTATCCAGCCTGTTTTCCGTGTAAGCTTTTCGCAGATCTTCGATGAGTTGCGAGAGACTGACAAAGTAAACGGATATCCCTTGCGAGATGGCTTCTACAGCCAACGCCACCGCCAGATGACTTTTTCCTACTCCGGGAGGCCCTAAGAACAAGACATTCTCGTGTCGGGTTACAAAAGTCATCGTGGCCAGCTCTCGAATCAACCGTTCGTCAATGCTGGGTTGGAAAGCAAAATCGAACTCCTCCAGCGTTTTTCGGTAAGGCAAGTGTGCGAGTTTGGTGCGTACCTCCATATTCCGTTTTTGACGTTCCGCTATCTCTGCATCTAGAAGCATGTTGAGAAAGGACAGATAGGTGGGCTGTCCATGACTTGCCGCTTCCAAATGGGCATCCAAGAGTAGAGCCGCTTGCTGAAGCCCAAGTTCCTCGAGACGTAGCCGTGCTTGTTCCAGTTCAATCATGCTCCCACCCCCGTCAGCTGCTCATAGACATCCAGCGAACGCACTTCCACTTGCTGCGATGAAATCTGTCGGGCTTGCGGACGTGGATAGGCATATCCTTGAGCAGTCGTAAGACCTGCATACTGGTTTTCACAAAAAACAGTTGCACGGGATCGATAGACCTTTTGGTGTCGAGCAATACATGTGCCGTCGGCCCAGATTTCCACCCACCCATTCACTTCTCGCACGGTACCCTCACGTCCACTGTACCTCCATGGAACCCCATATCGTACACCATCGTAGCTAACAAATCCGTCTCGGCTGACCTGTCTTGGTTCATGCAAGTATTTTTCCCATCGTTCAGCTGAAGGGATAGGCGACAGATTTTCCTCACGGAGTCGGTCGATGGGACGTTCGCCGGTTGTTCCATGAATACGGCGGTTAATCCGCTCGCACCAGTGTAGGGCTTGTTGATTGAGATCCTGTAAATCAACGAAGCGTTTGCCAGGAAGAAAGTTGTTTTTTACGTATTGAACGCCTCGTTCCACTTTTCCCTTTGTTTCGGGGCGTCGAACTTTGCATACTTTTGGAACAAGCCCAATCGCTGCAGCAAAGTCGGCAAAAAGCGGATGCCAGCGAGGTTTTCGATCATCTCCCATGCCCAGTACGACGGTTTTCATCTGGTCGGTCAGCATTACCTTTGGGATGCCCCCAAAATATTCAAAAGCATGAATCAAGCAACGAAGAAAGCTGTGAATGTCACAACGCTTAGTGAACTCTATATAGGTGGAACGAGAGTACCCCAATACCATGACAAATACCGGCACTTTTCGGACTGTACCGTCCAAATCTACGTAATCACACAGTCCCCAGTCGACCTGTGCATATTCACCAGGTTTCGTCTCGTAACGAAGAACAGCGGGAACTTGTTTGGGAGGACGGAAGTCCTTCACATAGTCTTTCAAGATGGTACGTCCCCCGGTATACCCCTTTTCTCGTAGAAGATCGAATAAAACCTCGCAGTTATAGATACCTTCTTGAAGACGTTCCTGCAGGAACGGTTTATACGGATCAAGCTTGGAACCACGAGATTTACGGGTTCCCTTTTCGGGGGAGAATTCACCCCGGAGATATCGGCGAACTGTATTTCGAGAATGCCCCGTTAGACGGGCAATTTCACGAATACTCTTGCCTTCTGCCCTCATGGTATGTAACGATATCACTATCCCACTCCTTAGCATGTGTCTCCCTCCGAAGATTAACTTGGCCGTTAATTACGAAGGGGATATATTCGCTAAGGGTGGGTCATTTTCTTTCCGGCGAACCTGGGTCAATTATATCCCGGCGGTGACATCCCATAAATCCATCCCCCTTATAGGGCTCTAAATGCACTGAAAGCCTTTTAGGGACTCGTTTTTCAATTCTACTAACGTAACCCTGAGAAATATTTAGTAGCTGCCCTATCTCCTTCTGCCCTTTGCCGTTAAGTCTAAGCTGTAATATCTTAAGCTCCCTGGGACTAAGTTTTTTGACAACCTGCTGAAAAACAATCTTAGTCTCAACAGCTCCGGTCTCGTCAGAGGCTGCAGCATCCAGGATATCGTAGCGACTAAAACTATCACCATTGTCGTTAGTTGGTTCGCCATCTAGCGATAATACCGGGATATGCTTACTATTCCTTCGGTGGTGCATTAACAGTTGGTTGGTGATACAGCGTGAGGCGTAAGTAGCAAAGGCAGCCTTGGTATTGTCAAATGTCCGTATTGCTTTTAACAGAGCCAAGGTTCCAACTTGGACTAATTCATCGTATTCGTAATTGAGGTTTAATTTTCTGACGATGTAATGGACTAGTCTAATGTGTTGCTCAAGTAATTCTGCTTCGTTTTGGGCCGGCTCTTTTATGGATGTTGTAACCACTTATGTTAAGCCCTCCCTTTTGGATTTTTCTTGTCTATTTTTTCTGTACCACTATTAGTGGTACAAGATTAGAACACGTGAGGCCTTGATTTTACTGGGGTTCAGAGTGCGTTGTACACTGTACCACTAATTTGCAGAGGGTATGATATATTTTTTATACCCCCTTATACCTTATACCTTAAGGGGTAGGGTATATTTGCTATAGATATATATAATATTTAGTGGTACAGTGGTACATTATATATATAAATGCCCCTCAACCCTTACCATTCAAGGGTTTTCTCTGTACCACTAGTTGTACCACTAATGTGTTTTTGTACCACTTTAGTGGTACAACTAATCAGAGATTGACTTCCCTTATTTTTATTACCCTTGCCCTAACACCGCTCTCTAATACCCTTCCTGGGGCATCATACCTAATCTTTCCACCGTGATTATAGGACTCTATTTTCCCGGTCAAAGCCCACTCACGAATGATTTTCCGGCTGCTTGAAAACCGTTCTGACAAAAACTGATCTACAACACTACGGATTACATAAAAATCAGGCTTATCAAAGGGCATATCTCCCTTTTCGATATATCCAAAGCAGGGACCATTAGTACGTTCTTTGAACATGGCTTGATTTTCAGCTATCCAATCCTTGAACGCTTCCCATGCTCGTTCTGATTCGCTGGCCTCTTTTTTGGTAATCAGCCCAGTCAATATGTGCCCACCGGTAGCCATTGCTCCTGCCTTGGCCTGTTCCCATGGCTCACCAAATACCCATGCAGAAGTCAGATAATCAGCAGTGGCTACACATGCCACGGCATCAATATGGGAATCTATTCGGTCCTGATAACTCGCCCGGAATACAGATTGGAATTCCCTGTAGGTAGCGAAGATGGTGCCATAGTCAGCAGCCAATAGCTGTGACAGAAATTCCGGACCAGCATGGCCATGGTTCCTAGGCAGGAAGTAATACAGATTGCGGGCAAAGTCACGGTCATGGGCAAGTGGGCCGTCGGATATCTCCAGTACACGAGTCATCACCCCGTCAAAAGAACCTGTATTTGAAAGGGTTCCTTCTCCAGTTGATAGGGCTATAGTGCGCCATGTAGCGGTTATCTGGAGACCTTTCTTGTCGGCTCGGTTGCGTCCCCGGCCTTCACCCAGAGTGTAAAGCAACGGGTTTATATCATCCTTTTTACCTCGACTTAGAACTTCCCGTTCATTTATGGCCAAGGGCAGGTCGGAATGAAGGGCTGCCTTGCGTTCCATAGCTGTAGTGGTGGTATCGAATGTACTAATCAATCGGTCAGGGTTGCCCCAAACGGACATGGCCGCCCATAGTGTGGCAGTTTTCCCGTCTTGGGAGTTACCCCAGTTGTGGATAATAAAGTTGCGCTGCCCCAGGATCCGGAGCAGCGGCGCAGCAAAGCTGGCCGCCAGGATAAAACGGGCCTTCGGTGATTGTCGTAGATACTGCATCCTGGCAATCCATTCCGACCGGTCGCCAACCGTAGTAAATCCGGATATGGTCCGCTGGCTGCCGTCGTCATCAATGTCGATTCGATAGTGTGGGCTAAAGTTTGGTAGCACAAATTCCCTGTCGCCTCGCCAGCCTAGCTTTGATACAGCCTGAGTAACTGGTATTCGATCCTGGTTGACATCCAGGAGAACATCAAACCACTTGACTGTATACTTTGCTGACTCAGATGATATAGCCACACCAAAATCGGCCAGGCGCAATATTTTCCGAGAATCCATTACCGTGGAACGGGGAAACAATACTTTGCGCCAACCGTTCAAGTACTGGAAACAGATCTCCAGCTTTTCTGTTTCTGTGTCCACGTTGAAGAGTCGTTCTGATATAATCGCTGGGGTACCAACGGCCTTATATGCTTGAATATCCCCAGAGCTTGTCTCCCTGACATATAAAATACCTGATTTCTCAAAACGAAAGTTTGGCGGCAATACTAGATCAAGAGGGATTTCAGGTACCGTATTACTAAGCATCCTGGTGCCGGGTTTCTCCCCATCCTGGACCACATGTAAATGGCTTTCTTGACGCACCTGTTTTTTGTATTGTTTAACCATTTTTTCTAGGTCATTCAAATTTACACGGCCCTTACAGGTGGCTTTGAATTTGGCATATTCAATTTGGTCTTCTTTTTTGAGCAGCGCCAAGGCACCAAGCACTTCTTGAGTAAGTACGGTTTCAGGTGTTGGTATAGAAATCCCACGCACAACCGCCCGGGCCTTGCCAACCTTGGACAAGCTCCAACTGCACGGAGCCTGCACTCCACATCCTCCTTGGGGACAGCCCGGGAAGCCTACGACAGTGCGAATATATTCACACGTCTGAGGGTTCATAGCCAGGGCCTCTGCCAGCTTTTTGTCCGTATCCTCCGGCCGGTAGCGCTCCGGATCCAGGGCAGAAATCTGGTGAGCGGCATGGATCCCGTCACTGGCCCGGGCTACATTTGTGAGCATTGCCAGCCATTCCGCATATGTAATATCTTTGGCGTTCAGCTGGCAGTGCTGCAAAAACCGGCAATTCCTAAGCATCAGCTCCGCCGGTCCATCCGTTGGCCGACGCTCAAACTTCTCTGTCCGGTGGTGGACGGGATTATCCGGTACCGGTGGCAATAAATCTTCGATGTCAGACGGGTTATATCGCAGTTCTGAACGCTCAATAACCCGGCACTGGACGGGACTGTCCGGAATCTTCTTGTTTAGTGTTCCGGGGAGCCGCAGCACCCGGGCAAGGTCTGCTGTGGGATCTATTCTCCAGCCACGGGCTGCTGCGTTTTGTTTAACGACCGCTTGTAAGGACTGCAGTAATTTAGCGGCCCTCGCCCGTTCCTCCGGAGCATTAAACTCCCAGGGCTCACGAAATAGCCAGTAAGCATGGATGCCATACCCACTCCAGGTTATGATGGATGGCGGCAAATCATTAGGCAGCAACTCCATGGCCGCATTTATGTCAGGCGGCAATGCCTTGCTCTTGTGTGCTACAGGGTGGTAAACATCAATATCCACCCACAGCCCAGGGATGGCCATGATATCTTCGTTTTTCGGTCGCTCATATTGGCCTAGAGAGTGGACGGTGGCACCTACCCCAAAATACACATCATAGCTAGGAGTTAGGCGACCGGCTGCAGTTGCCATTTCAGCCAACGTACCGGCTGTAAACGGGTGAGTTTGTTTATCCGGCAGTGTCCACAGGTAAAGGACACTTCCAGGATCAAAATATCCGTACAGGGAGGATAAGAAGTCCTGTATTTTATTCAAAAATTTCCTCCCTCCTTTGATAGTTAGTTAAGTGGATCTAACTTACTCAATGACAACAATCTGGACAATCATCCCAATCATCATAACCATGAGGACATTGATAATACTCATTTTCCATGTTTTCATTACGTTTCATATTAAACACCGACAAAGCAAACAAACAAAACATGAATCCGGTAAAAATACCAGCGGTAAAACCAATCACTGCAATATCACCACCCATTACCTAGCCCCAATCAAAGGGACGCTTCTTTTCGCTGATACAAAAAAATTCTCTTTCTTAAGCTTCTGACCGGGAGGGCCATACTTTTTATGAATCTCTGCCAGTTCTTCCTGGTTTAATGTGTACTCTTTTAAATTACTGGGGCTAGTGTAGCCGTTAGATTCGTTACCATCTACCTGGGATGGCAATATACAGTTATCTCCAAGTTTTATCATCGTTTCCATCACTTTAACCCCACCAATGCCCCACGGAATATTTTTTCCGCATCCTCCGGACTCCTGGCTACCCCAGCGAATGCTCCCCGCTTGGCCATCTCTCGGAGGAAGTTTTCCTGATCCGGACGGAGCCGACCTGTGGGTGATTTAACCTCAATAAACACTGCTCTTCCCATCTCGGCCACACCAAATAGATCGGAGAATCCCATAGGAAGGCCGGATTTAAACCTCCGGGGATTATGAATAGTAATACTGCCGTCAGCATTTTTTTCGATGCGCTCACCAGTCCATGCCTCGCCAACGTTGGCCCGGAAGAGTACGCCCAGTTTTTCTATAGATACAAAGGAACGAATTTGGCTTTGAATGTTGGCTTCCGACTTAGGTTTATTCATCTGCAGACTCCTCCTGCTTTAGAAGTTCTGGTTTAATGGGTATTTAACTTTCGTAGTGGTTTGTTCATTAATTTCAATCATCTCCTTTTCTGCTATGTAATGTGATGGTAATCCCATCGTGTTTGACATCACTTTCCGCTTTTGACAGAAAGTATCTACACTTTATACGATTACCGTCAACAAATACTCGTTTTGGCTCAACACAACAATATCCTTTTGAACCATCTTCAGACCACCCAAAAACTCCCCACGTGCCATAATCAGGCTCGTAATATAGACATTCTTTGCATGTCATCCTTTCTCAACCTCGCTTTCCTTTTGTTTTCTTTTTCTCCAGTCATCCATGCAGGCTTCTATCATTGAGCCGTCACAATAGTTAACACATGGACAATCTTCACAACACGGCATCGTGTTCGACCTCACTTTCCTCAAATCTTAAATACAAACCACCATGAAAGTTGTTTGAAATGCTGTATAATTTTTATGCTTATTTTTGTAAACCACCATCAAAGTTGTTTACCCGGTTTAATCCGGTTCTTTGGAACTCGCATAACAATTAAAGCTCCAAAATCAGTCAAACAACTTCCACCAATGATTGCATCTTTCGGAATGATGGCCTCATATTTGATTCTGAAATAATCTTTCTTTTTAGTAGGAGAATATGTTTCTAATGCTTGCACTACTGGTAAAACAATAATACTATCAGGGTTTTTATCTTTAAGATGAGAAATAACCTCCTTGACCACTTGCGGGTCAACATCCACATAACAGGTACTCATGCCGCACCTCCGATTATTTAATAACTCTCAGCGTCCTGTTATCCTTAAACAATTTCTGCTGTCCCATCTCGTTAATGTTGCTCCAATCAATGCCCTCAGCCAAGAGATCCGGAATAACTGTCTTTGTACTTGACCAGTTAAGACCCAGGCCGTAAACCATCTCACTCCAGTCCTCTATGTCATGATGCTTAAGGCCACCGTCATAGTCGATATGCCTCAGTTCGTGATATACCAGGGCAATAATTTGCTCACGGCTCATTTCCCGGATATTCCTTTTAAAAATCTCCATAAAATACTGAAATGTTCGCCCGGTAACCTGATAAATAATCTCCTGCCACTTTTCAGGGACCTTGCCGATCTGAGCATATTTGATTTTGTTCATTGATTTCCCGGTGCCCTCTGTATTGTCAATGAACAGAATAGCCTTAACAGGCACATGCTTTAGTTCCTCGAATTTACATACAAGTGCCTCAGCAATTGGTCTATAGGCATCGTTGATAACGTATTTGCCATTCCATTCATCTACCACAACAATGCGGCTATTGTCAGACGACATAAGCAACACCTCTTGCTATCTCTTAATCCTCTTTAACTCAGCCATCTTATTAATCCAACCAAGCTTGTACCCACGCCGGAGCGCAATTTGCTCCAAATCCGTTATGTTTTTGGCCTGCCTAATTTCTTGTTTCCTTCGCTGGCGCTCAATCTCGTCAATCTTAACCAGCTCACCCTTTTTCTGTTCCGGCTCTGCCCTTTCCGTAGGAGCGTACTGATAACCACATAGAGGGCAGACAGGTGCAGGCCTATGGGCGGCATAACACTTGGGGCACTGCCTTAGGGATATCTCACGATGACCAGTACTGCTTTTCTTCCTACCTTCCAGGCTCCAAACCCGATCCTCATCTGGTAGCCCGTGGCGGTAGCAATTTCCCACATGGTCAATGATGATGGCCACTTTACCCGGGTTATCTTTATCCGGCCGCATAGGGCGCATGGATTGTTGGATATGCAGTGTCAATGACTGTGTGGGTCTCAACAACAACACCGCCTCCATGGCCGGCACATCAAAACCCTCGGAAATTAAATCCACATTACAGAGCACCTTAATTTGTCCGGTGCGGAATTGCTCAATGGCGGCCTTACGGACTCCGTGGTCTGTCTCGCCATCGATGTGCTGCGCTGGGATACCGGCCGCTCTAAACATTTCTGCCGTGTGTTCGGAATGGGCCCGGCTCACACAATAGGCTATGGCCCTTTTGCCATCAGCCAGCTTTTTGTATTGCTCAATGGCATCCCCAATAATCTCTGACCTGTCCATGGCTAAGGTGATATCTGACTTAACATAGTCCCCATACTTAACCCGTAGGCCGTCCAGGTTTGCTTTAACTGGTGGAGCAAAATATTTATAAGGGGATAAATTGCCCCATTCAATTAGTTGCTTAACACTGGGCCCCAGCACCAGGGAGTTAAATATATCTCCTAACCCGTCACCGTTGGTCCTGGCCGGGGTAGCTGTAAGGCCGATCACGTAGGCGTTAGGAAATGCTTGTATCAACTTAATCCATGTATTTGCCTTGCAGTGATGGGCTTCGTCAAAAATAATCAAATTCGGTGGCTGTATCTTATCCAGCCGGCGGGCAATGGTGAAAATACTACCGATCTGTATTTGGTCACCGGTGGCTATACACCCAGGGGCAATAATTCCATGCTGTATGCCCATGGCTGCAAAAGTATTACTAGATTGCTCTATAAGCTCCTGACGATGGACGGCAAACAAAACATTGTTACCTTTAGTGGCGGTTTGAGCCGCCATCCACGCCATGATTACTGTCTTACCAGCACCACAGGGGGCAACTATACAGGTTTTGCGGCGTCCGGAACGGAACTCATCCCGGACGCCTTCGATTAGCAATTCTTGGTATGGTCTAAGTTGGAACATAATTAGAATGGGATATCATCTATGTTGTAGCCGCCAACTGGGGGTTGCTGCCCTGGGTGCTGAAAGCCGATTTGCTGTCCCTGTGGTGGCTGGCTATTGGGTGGTGCAGCTGGCGGCTGCCACTGGTTTGGTTGTCCTTGTTGTTGCGGATAGCCATTTGGCTGTTGTGGGTACCCGCCTGGTTGCTGTGGCGGAAATCCTTGGTTAGGCGGTATAAACCCCGGTGGTTGCCCATGGGGAGACTGCTGCCCTGGGTAACCGGGTGGCTGACCATAAGGCGGTTGCTGTTGCGGATAGCCCTGTGGAGGTGCTTGAGGCGGGTGTTGAGTTGATTGCTGGCCTTTGTCGCTTGGCCAATCTAGGAATTTAACTTCATCAGCCACAACCTCAGCAGTTTTACGCCTAATCCCTTGATTATCATCGTAGGAACGTATCTGCAGGCGACCTCTAACTGCCACTAGCCGACCCTTGCCTAGATTATTTGCACAAGCCTCAGCTGTTTTTTGCCAAACTACGATGTCAATAAAATCCGTTTCCTTTTCCCTATCTTTAGATTGCGGGCGGTCAACTGCGATATTAAAGCTACCAACCGCAGTGCCATTTGTTGTATATCTAAGCTCCGGGTCACGGGTCAGGCGACCAATTAGCACGACATTATTTAACACTAGCTACACCATCCTTTGTTGTAAGTATCCCTGGGCTTCATGTACCATTGCTGAAAGTTCTGGTTCAGTCAAATGGCTAAGTGGTTTATGAAAACGCTGCTCCAGGTATCCAGGGAGAGAATTAATATCCCATCCCATCTGTCTCCAGAGGCCGATAAGCTCCTGGTATCTGGGTGAATTAGGGATACCACCATTAACCGGTTGATGAACCGTAAACTCAGTCTTATCTGTCCGCTCGTCAGCCTCAGGTTCGTCACCTGTTTCAATGTTTAAAGCTGTCAACCAGGCATATTTAAGGGCCATGGTCTGTGCTTTGGCCACTGCTTTATCTCCAGGGTCAGTACCGGTACCCAAACTGATCACGCTTACAAACTCGCCTGAATCAGCGTCAATGATGGTTAGTTGGCATTCAACCGTCACCAACTGCCATACAGCACCCTTGGTTGTTGATTTTTCTTTTTCACTAACTACCGAAAATTTAGGAACACTAATCAGGCGTGCCTCTACAAGGGCAGGGTTAACCTTTTCCATTACTGCGGCTGCTGAAACATACTTATATCTTTGCTCCTTGTTTTCGCTGTCTTTTTGTACATAGCCGCAGGCCTTTGCTACCTGAACTAGCTTTGCTGCAATGTTTTTTCTTTCGGGATTTAAAATTGACATGGTCCACCTCACTGAATACGGATGTGGTAGCCCTGGCGTAGTTGAACACCCGGGATGTTAACACCACTCTTTAAATCAGCTAGTATCAACTTTTTATCTAGCTCCGGCTCCGGGGTAAACCAATAATTTTGCGGGATTTCATCTGGATCTGTCACAGAAACACCGGCCGGGGACTTCTGGCGGCGGACAGTACCAATATCGGTAAGAATCTTATCCTTTGCTGTAGCCTCCATGGCTTGAAGCAGGTACTCTTTGAGCCATTTAATCTTGTTTTCAATTGTCCGTTTTTTATCAGTAAGGCGCTTAGCTTCTTTATCAAAGCCTTCTGCCTGAACTTCTAGTGATTTAATCATCTTGGCAATATTACCGACCTTTTCTTCAATGGCTCCCTCCAGGGCTTGGAGAGTATCCTCCAGGGTAGAGTAATTTAGTTCTTCACCATCTTCCATCATGGCAAAAATCTCATTGAAAGCACCGGTCATTTCGTAAAGCTTCATTCTGCATCCTCCTCTATGCCGTTCTTAATCAGTTCACAGTCTGGCGTACAATTAAGGCACTCTTGGCCATTTAGCGCACATCTTAAAATCAATGTTTGCGACCTCCTTTACCCTTGGTAGGTTGGTCCTCTTTAGGACTAATGCCACTGCGCTTTCGGCAAAGCCCAATGTCGACGGGATATAAATCACAGTCATCAATGCATCAAGCAATGTTTTGCCAGATAACACTCCTTGCGTGATAACTCCAATGGAGTTCACCCGGGCGGTGCCTGCTGACCGGATAGGTACGGTATGATAGCAGATCGATGGTCGTTGAGTTTGTTAATCAACTTTATAGCCGTTCCCTCGCACCTACCCGGAGCTTTTGGGTTAATAAAAATCCTGAATCCTTGCAATTGGTCCGGGACTAATCTAACTCCCTGGGCCTCTAATGCTGCGAGTACCAACTGGGCATTAAATGGTTCTGTGAGCGCGAAGTATGCCAGCACCTCTGGCTTCAGTTCCCTGATAGCCCCAAGGATTGCCCGGGCAGGATCCGGTATTCGCTCAACTGGCCAGGGAATCTTAACCTGAACCTGCCCCTGGTGGTGATATACGGTGATGCCCATTTGCTGGGCTTGAGTGATTAGTTCTGAAATTAGTCCTGAAACTTTCATTTCGGCTACCACCTTGGTTCCCATTTGTCTATTATTTCTAAAACTTCATATCCAAGTTCTCGGGCCAATTTCTTTGCACTTTGTTTTGATTGGGCCATAAGCACTTCGCTGGAACCGTCTTTCATACGCACTTCAAACGGTCTCTGGATCCCTCGTTTTTCGGCTTCTTTTCGGAGCTTCTTCCAAGCAGATTTCCTGCCTTCATACATGAGGTTATATATCAATCTCTCGTCAGAGATCCTCGTTACAGCAGAGTCATAATTGGGGTCGGTAGCTGAGCAAGGAATTAAACCATATTGCTTCCAGCAGGTTACTAATTCAGGCATGCGCACCGCCCCTCCTTGCCTTCCTAAGCCATTTTTGTTTTGGTGTAAAACAAACCTTATTAAGCCCGAAGGCCCAAAATCCGCTACGATCCCGGAGCCATCTGGCCCCGCACCTCGGACAATGGTTTTCCTTGTGGCCTTGTCTGAAAGTGATATCTCGACCGCAGAGACATTGCGGGATTAGCATGACTGGCACATCCGGCGCAACCACTCCCGGAATTCGGCTACCGTCCCCCGGAACGTGGCAATCCTGAAAGGACTACGCATTATTAATCACTCTCCTTCTTGACACTTTACAGTCAAGGTGATAAGTTTAACGTGAGGTATTTTCTTTATGGCCGTTTTAAAACGGCTCTTTTTTTATGCTCGAAATTTGAGATTTTCCACGCACCAGGCCAGAAACTCCGAGTTAGTTGGTTGGTCAGTAAACGATTTAGCATACAACGGGCTACATCTTTCAGCCATCAATTCTACAGCGTGCCTAATGGCTCGTTCTACTCGGCTTGGGGTGGTATCGTGTAGCTTGGCAATGGCTGGGTAAAGTTCTTTGGTGACAGCAAACAGCAGCGATTCATTTTCCTGCAGTAACTTTATGGCTGTTTTGAGGTAACCAAAGCCTTTTACATGCATTGGGGTGCCGAGCTCCCGAAGAAACTGAGAAATTTGCTGGTCGGGGTTCGCGTACTGAGGTTCCGCAGTCTGAGTTTGTTGTGTTTGGCCAGTCAAAGCGGCCTTTAACTGCGGGTAAATAGTTAAGAACCTTTCGGCTAAATCCTTTAGATTTTCCATGGTTTCTAATGTGTTAACTTGCATCTTACTCACCTCCTTTACTTGTTTGCCTTGCCGTGAAAGGTAAACCAGAGTACTGCCGATAAAATAACGCAAGCTACGAACACTGTCATTTCAAGCCCTCCTTTCTCTCCCTGAACTGATAAATACACCCACAGCTCCTACACATCACTGTCACTGTTGAGTCCCCGGCCAGATAACCGGCCTCCCGGGAGTGGCAGGCCGGGCAACCGATGCTGGCAGAAACCTCCCCGCCTTCGATGATGACCACCGGGAATACTCCGGCACTGGTGATAACTGGTTCTACAATCCGGACGTTGTAGTTGTTGATGTTGAGCCTGGAAATACCATACTGCCGGAGCGTGTCATGGACCTGGCTCATCATTTGCTGCCGGGTCCATTTCCCAGCGGCATACATCTGGATAACCGAATGGACTAAAGCCCGGACTGACTGATTAGGAAACGGGTGGACTGTTGCCAATGGTTACACCTCTCTTCTTGGCATCAAAATTTGTTTCCAATCGGATACTTTAATCACAAAAAAATATCTTATTAGGATCCAAAGAAAACTCATTAACCATAGCTGCAACCTCTGAAAGGGTAAAATCCCGATATCCGTTTTCCTTTAGGATATAGGCATTGATGGATATTCCTATTCTTTTAGCCATATCTTCTTGCGTCAGAGCTCTTTCTACTCTAAACGCCTTCAGTTTAAGATGCGGTTTCCTTTGTTTTTTTGCCATTACTTTTCCTCCCCTCGCACCATTTTGCCTGTTTCCTTTTGGATACTTATAGGGTAACACGGGCACCTATTTGTGTCAATTATTTTTTTGTCTTTTTGGATACAAATTATTGCTTTTTGGCTACACTATTGATATACTGATTTCGAAAGGTGGTATATTGCTTTGGAGAGTAAAATGTTGAAAGAAAAGTTTGGACAAAGACTCCGTTTGCTCCGCGAGGAGAAGAAACTTACCCTAGAAGAGGTTGCCCAAGGCACAGGAACAACCAAAGGGACTATACACAAATACGAAAACGGCCTAAGGGAACCAAAACTCTCTAATGTAAAGGCTATTGCAAAGTTTTTTAATTGCGACTTTAACTGGCTCATAGGGTATAGTGACGAAAGATACCCTGAGTTAACATCTAATGAATTATTGGAAATTTTTAACTCACTTTCACCTGATAAAAGGAAAGAACTGTATTCTTATGCTCAATACTTGCTTAATAAGGAGGAGCATTAATGAAAGGATTGGTTCGTAAACGGAAAGATGGAAGATGGGAAGGCCGAGTAGAGTTACCACCAGACCCTATTACTGGGAAGCGTAGACAGAAATATGTATATGCTAGCAAGAGGCAAGAATGTCAAAAGCTAGTAAACGATATAATATATCAACTTCAAACTGGAACATTTGCTGATGCAGGGAAGCTCACAATTGACGCATATTTAGAGCAATGGTTCTCGGTATATTGCAAAAAATTAGAAACAACTACTAAAGAAGGATATAAAAGATACATTGACAATCATATTATCCCATATTTCAAGGGCAAAAAACTTAAAAACCTCCGACCAATACACATCGAGGAATTTTATAATTACGAAAGAGAGAAGGAATATTCAGAGAAAACAATATTGCAGATACATCGAATCTTTTCAAGGGCCTTGAAGCATGCAGTAAAAAACGGGTTAATACCTACTAACCCATGCTCCTTAGTAGATCCACCTAGCCCTGATGATTTTGAAATAACCGTGCCTGATGTGTCACAGTTTTATGCAATATTAGATGCAGCAAGAAATACTGAGCACGAAATACCTGTTCTTTTGGCTGGCATGTGTGGCCTTCGAAGGGAAGAAGTATTCGGACTCACATGGAATGATATTGACTTTAAAAATTCTACCTTAACCATTCGACAGGTTGTTGTTCCTGTCTCTGGCGGCCTAGAAGTAAAACCACCAAAAACAAAAAAGTCAGCAAGAACCATTTCGGTCCCTGCTGATGTTTTAAAAGTTTTAGCTGTTAAAAAATCCATAGGTTATGTAATATCAAACGACGGCAACCCTAGTCATCCAGGTAATTATTCTCACCGCTTTAAAAACTTCCTAGCTTCTAACAAGCTCCCACATATAAGGTTCCATGATTTAAGACACTTCCATGCAACACTAATGTTAGATGCAGATATAGATATACGGCATGTACAAAATAGGCTTGGCCACAGCAATATTACAATGACATCAAAATACCAACATATACGTCCAAAGGGAGATGTAGCAGTAGTAGAAAAAATAGACCAGTACCTTCGCGGTGGTCAAAACGCTGGTCAAAAGCAAAATTAAATTTCAAGGCCTCCAGGTTAATAGCCTGGAGGCCTTTATTTTGGTGCCCGGAGCCGGGGTCGAACCGGCACGGGTATCGCTACCCGCAGGATTTTAAGTCCTGTGCGTCTGCCTATTCCGCCACCCGGGCAAATATTTATACCTTAGCTTAAACAGTATAACAATTATATTGATTTTTGTCAATAAACAAAATTTGGCGGAGCTGACGGGAGTCGAACCCGCGATCTCCTGCGTGACAGGCAGGCATGTTAGGCCTCTACACCACAGCTCCGCAATTGCTGGAGCGGAAGACGGGATTCGAACCCGCGACCCTCGCCTTGGCAAGGCGATGCTCTACCACTGAGCCACTTCCGCAAAACGTCAACCGACGGTTAATAATATACCACAGATAAGGAAGATAAGTCAATATCTAAATTGTAGCGTACTTAATCGCCATATTTACGGTTAAAGCCGATTATTATGGCAACCAGTGCCGCTGTAACAGCAATAAACATAATAAAAAGTTGGGTTCGTGGCAAACTGCTGTAAAATGACAATAATGCTTCCACTTTATCACTCTCCTGATATCCAGTATACCATAACCAATAATTGCTAAAAACAGCATAACAGCAGATTATTGCATCAAAAAATTAACTTAATTTTTAATATTTGGAAGGATTTTCCTTTATGGCCTAGAAATATTATTAAAAAACAACCTGGGAGGTATAACTGTGTTTAGTGAATACCGGCAAATTGTAAATAAAATAAATGGCCTGGATAAACCACTGGCGTCACTGACCAGATCGCAAAGAAACGAACTGTTAAACCTTACTATTCGCCAGGAAGAGCTGGAAAAACAGATCGGCGACGCAGTTCGTCAAAGTTTCAAAGAGCTGCAAGAAGGTCTCGACCTGGTGGCTGAATGGGTGCGTTTAATGCAAGAAGAAGCCATTAAAGCTCTGGGGATTGAAGGAACACCCGAAGAAGTGCTGGCACTGGAAGAAACCCTTGCCCAGGCCGGTTCACTTAACGCCCAGATTGCAGCATTAACCCTGGCTGATTATTCCCCCGGCAATCAAATAAAAGCAGACAACCCGCCGGCTAACTCTAATTTTGCAGCCGAGCAGCCACACCCTGTCAATAATAAAGAACAGATAAAATCTTCTCTGCCTATGGTAGTTTCTGCTATTGATATGGATGATTCTGAGCCGGAACAAGTTATTAATAAAGTTTTAGCAGAAATCAGCGAATCTGTGGTAGCCGCTGCCCCCGCCTATTTACCGGAAGTGTTTAACCAACCCCGCATTACCAGTCAAAAAAATCGACCGGCTAAAAAGAAAAAACGATAAAATATTTTAAAGATTAATCCGGCAGGTATCTGGCAAAATACCTGCAGCATCGCTTCTTAGTAAGCAAAAAGCAATCGTGGCAGCGTCCATACAAATAACGTAGAATCAGGAAGGGGTACGGCCCCCGGTTGAACGCATATGAACCGCCGTCAAGATTTGACAACCAGGTCGGCAATACTGTTAAAAGCAATAATAAACAAAATAAGTCACCTGTTTACCGGCAGGTGACTTATCTTTCCCTATGGAGGCGGCACCCAGATTTGAACTGGGGAATGGAGGATTTGCAGTCCTCTGCCTTACCACTTGGCTATGCCGCCAGATAAAATGGAGCGGAAGACGGGATTCGAACCCGCGACCCTCGCCTTGGCAAGGCGATGCTCTACCACTGAGCCACTTCCGCACTAAATGCTGAAATATGGTGCCTCGAGCCGGAATCGAACCAGCGACACGCGGATTTTCAGTCCGCTGCTCTACCAACTGAGCTATCGAGGCACTGTTGGCAATTATGAATTTTAGCATAAGTTTTACCCTCTGGCAAGAGGTAATTGCAATTTTTATATGAATTTATAAACCGGTGCTGCCAAAGCCACTTTTACCCCTGGCCGTTTCACTTAATTCCTCGCACTCAACCAGTTCAATATCCGGCAGGGTTTGAATAACCGCCTGGGCAATTCGCTCACCAGAACGGAAGGATACTTTATATTCTCCTGCATTATGCAGCAGCACCATAACTTCGCCCCGGTAATCTGAGTCCACCACACCAACAGCATTACTCAAGGTAAGCCCGTGATTTTTTGCCAAGCCGCTACGCGGGAATATAAACATGGCGTATCCCGCCGGAATTTCAAAAGCCAACCCTGTCCGCACCGCCTTATGTTCCCCCGGCTCAAGTGAAAAATCTTCAACAGTATGCAAATCAAAGCCGGCACTTTCAGGGGTGGCCCGCTTAGGAAGTTCCGCATTTTCGTGAACTCTCTTAACTTTAATTAAACTGTTTTTAAACACAAACCAGTTACAACGCCTAAAGGGGTACAGTGCTTCATCCCTGGGAATCTTTATTTCTTGTTTTTCACATTTATAATCCCCGCGAATAATTTCAACACCGTACCGACAACGGTTACAGGTTTCCAGCATGCTGCTAACACCCCTAAAAGTATATAATTTGTGATTATTATCACTTCGACACACCATATCCGCTTTCCCTGCTACTGCTTTATTTTTTTTGTCATTTTTTTGACAAGCATTTAATTTTATTAAAAATATATTGACAGCGTAATTATTATTAATTATATTAGAATAAGTCAACATGATCATTCAGAAGGAGGTAATATATTTATGAAAAAAAACTTACTGTTGTTTAGTCGTTACCGAAAACAAGCCTTAACGTGGTTTATTTTGCCCGCAGTAATTGTTGCCGGCTGGCTTTACCCACCGGCCGGTTTTCTGCTGCTGTTATGTATGTTTGGGGCGGTAGGCTTATCATTCTTCAGCGGCCGTTCCTGGTGCGACTGGATGTGTCCGCGCGGTGCCTTTTTTGACTTGTTGTTTCAAAACCCGCAGCAAACCAAACCCGTTCCTGCCTGGCTGCGCTCCAAGAAGCTGAAGGTGTTTATGCTGGGTTTGATTATTGTAGTCCTGGGAAGCCAGCTGTATTTGTCCTGGGGTGATTTATATGGTATGGGCTTAGCCTTTGTACGCCTGCTCACCTTAACCACCCTGGCAGGTATTGTTCTGGCGGTAAAAGTTCACCCCAGAGGGTGGTGTCATATTTGCCCGATGGGTACCATGGCCGGCTGGTTTGGCCAAGGCAAGCGCCCTCTGTTTATTGGCGAAAAGTGCACCGGCTGCGGTCTTTGTGCCAAAGCCTGTCCCATGGGTCTAACCCCTCACCTGGACAAACAAACCGGCCTTTTCCTTGATGCTGATTGCATCAAATGCGGCAGCTGCACCGCCGTTTGCCCGCGTAATGCCTTAAGTTTCAACGAAACAGCAGTGTCACACAAAGCAGCCTAATAAGCCGACCTTTGATCCCCACCTGAAACGCTAACAAAGTTTGCAAAAATAAACCCGTATCACTATTAAAGTGGTACGGGTTTATGTTTATCCCTTGATTGTCCTGCATCAAAAAACCCCATGCAAACCAGCATGGGGTTTTCTTACTGGAGGCGGCACCCAGATTTGAACTGGGGAATGGAGGATTTGCAGTCCTCTGCCTTACCACTTGGCTATGCCGCCATATAAAATGGAGCGGAAGACGGGATTCGAACCCGCGACCCTCGCCTTGGCAAGGCGATGCTCTACCACTGAGCCACTTCCGCACTAACTACTGAAATATGGTGCCTCGAGCCGGAATCGAACCAGCGACACGCGGATTTTCAGTCCGCTGCTCTACCAACTGAGCTATCGAGGCAAATAACTGGCGGAGCTGACGGGAGTCGAACCCGCGATCTCCTGCGTGACAGGCAGGCATGTTAGGCCTCTACACCACAGCTCCATGTCAGTTTCGCCACTGACAATGATAAGTATACAAAAACTGACTACGGAAGTCAAATATATTTTTTGCGTTTCTTTAGGAAATTTTAACCGCCGCTTTACTTAACTTTGCTTCTCCGGTTTGCCAAAGGCTAAGATTGCTTCTCTTACCAGTTTGGCACCCAGTATGGCAGTCCGCTCCGAATGGTCGTAGGCCGGACTGATTTCAACCAGATCAAATCCTACCACCCGGAGATCCCGTAAAGCGTAAAGGGCTTCCAGTATTTCCGCAGCCGAACATCCCCCCGGCTCAGGCGTTCCGGTACCCGGGGCAAAGGCCGGATCTACCACGTCGATATCCAGGGTAATATGCACCGGATGTCCTGCCAGCTCAGGCAGCACCTGCTTTAATGGTTCCAATACCTTCCCCACAAACATATGGGTATTTTGTTTGGCATATACAAACTCATCCCTGGTGCCTGAGCGAATGCCAAATTGATAAATATTTTTTCCTCCTACCAAATCTGCAGCCCGCCGTATTACTGACGCATGAGAAAGGGCTTGACCCATGTAATCCTCACGCAAGTCGGCATGAGCGTCGAAATGCAGGATTTTAAGTCCGGGATATTTGGCTGCTACCTGCTCTATTACCGGTAAGCTGATTAAGTGTTCCCCGCCCAATACCAAAGGGAATTTGTCATCCTTCAGAATACCGTTTACCACCTGTCCAATACGACGCAAGCTTTCTGTGACATGTCCGAAAGGAAGAGAAACATCGCCGGCATCATAATAATTATAATCTGCCAGATCCCTGTCCAGCATAACGCTGTATTCTTCCAGACCTACTGACACCTGGCGAATGGCCTGGGGACCTTGGCGGGTCCCCGGCCGAAAACTGACAGTAAAATCCATTGGTGCTCCTACCAAAACAACCCCGGCATTCCGGTAATCACGGGAAGCCCCCAGAAAACCGCTGCCGGCATCCAGAAGGTTAAACATGGTTTAATCTCCTAATTATTTATTATTTATTAATTAATTCTTGCACAAAATTAGGCAATATAAAGGCTGCTTTGTGAATGCCGTGGTTATAGTAACGGGTGGGATAAACAGGCCGACTGTTTAAATCCGCTGTTTCCGGATCATATTTTTTGGATCCCATGGTAAAACTCCAGCAACCGCCCGGATAGGTAGGAATAAAAGCTAAATAGAGCTTGGTAATGGGATAAAGTGACCGAATATCCTTTTGCACCTTGGGTATCAGTTCTTCATTATAATAAGGCGACTCAGTCTGTGCTACAAAAATACCGTCCTCTTTAAGGGCCTGGTAACAACTTTTGTAAAAATCACCCTCAAACAACCCGACAGCCGGGCCAATGGGGTCAGTGGAGTCAACGATAATAATGTCAAATTCATTCTGGTGCTCTTTCACATATTTTATGCCGTCTTCATAATGCACTTCTACCTTGGGATCGTCCAAAGCACCGGCTATTTCCGGCAGGTACTCTTTGCTGGTTTCCACCACCCGGCGATCAATCTCAACCAGTACAGCCTTTTCTACGCTGGGGTGCTTAATAATTTCCCGGATGGCACCGCCGTCACCACCACCGATAACCAGTACCTTTTTCGGGTTGGGATGGGTATTTAATGCCACATGACTGATCATTTCATGGTAAACAAACTCATCCTTAATATTGGTCATGATAATGTTGTCCAGCCACAGCATGCGGCCATACAGGGGGGTATCCACTATGGCCAGATGCTGAAATTCTGTTTGTTCTTCATGCAGTACCTTGCTTACCTCTACACTTAAAGCAAGGCCGGGAACAATCCCTCTTTCTGTATACCATAATTCCATGAATGCCAAGCCTCCTTAATTTTAAGTACCTTTTAATACCAGAGGGGAACTGCCGCCAGTGCGCAACCAATCTTTTCAACCTTGTGTTCCGTGGAAGCAAGCTTAATTTCTTTCAGTTCCATGCCGCGTGTTTCAAAAGCTTCCTTAACCATGTTGGTAATGGCTTGCTCTGCTTCTTGCTTACTGCATTTTCCGGAAAACTCCATAATAACACCAAAGGTATCGCTTGAGTTAATGCCTACACCTACACAGGCAGAAATGACTTCTCCGGGTACATCGCTGACAATATAACCATAGGCTGTGGGAACCAGGGAACCGGGAGGCAGTATCAGACCGGGGTCGTGTTGGCAGCCCGGAGGCAGAATGCTGGACACCCTTAACAGGTTGACGTTGCCTATACGAGCTTTTAATAAAGCATTGTCAAATGCCGTTAACTTGCTTCTGCCCTCAGAAGACGCAGCTGTAACGAAATATTTCTTAGGGGTCGGTAGCATTCACAGTTCTCCTTCCATTTTTGTTGTTTTAAATCATTTTCTCTAAACACAAAACATATTATACGAAAACTCCATGGAAAAATAAACTGTTTTTTGCCAGATTAAAAATTTTATTACAATGTTCGTTACAACCTGCCAAATTTACCAAAATAGCAACCGAAAGCTGCCGGCACCTTAACTCTGCGGTTTTAGGCCCTCATAAATTTGTTTATACACCAGGGCATCTGCTGCCTGGGTGCCGGCAGACTCACAGATGATTACCGGCTGCATTTGCCGCTCCCAAATTAACTCGGCCAACGGCGCAAAATCCGGCCCGTACAGATGACTTTCCTGCAACGTCCAGTGCTTTTTTTCACCTGCCTTGGTGTATTCCACCGGGCTAAAATGAATATGCAAACCTTTAACCGTTTCTTCGCCCAGCACCCGGGCAATTTCATCCAAAACCCGGGCGTAGTCCTCCTTATTTTTCAGCCCTCCCTGGGTTACTGCGTTTAAATGTCCAAAATCAACACAGGGCACCACCTGGCGGCCCATTTTGCATAGTTCCAGTATTTCCTCCAGGGAACCAATTTGATTAATTTTCCCCATGGTTTCCGGAGCCAGCAGTATATCATCCAACCCTAACCGAGCTGCTTCCTCTAAAATTTCCTCAAACAATGCTTTGGCTCGCCCAAAGGTTTGCCGCCTGTCTGCGCCGGGTCCGCCCCCGGGATGAAACACCACGGTAGTGGCTCCCATCCAGCGGGCTGCCCGCAGCGAGTCCAGTATATAGCCCTTAGTTTTTAACTTTTTTTCAGGTTCCTGGGTACTCAAATTAATGTAATACGGCGCATGGATAGACAGCGCTACCCCATGCCGCCGGGCCCTTTCCCCCAGTTCCCTGGCACGTTCTTCTTTGATTTTTACCCCACGACTGCATTGATATTCATAAGCGGTTAAACCCATGGCCGCTAACCACCCGGGCATGTCCAGGGAACTTTTATAACCTTGGGCATAAAATGCATCAGGTGCTCCGGCACTGCCAAATTTAACAGACATAAAATTCCCCTTTCATATTTTAAATAACCTTGGAGGTATTTACATTTTTTGGAAGAATGATTATTTAATACTATTTACATGCGGAGGTATTGGTTATGCGCAGCAGGCTTTATCGAACAGCCTTTTTATTGTTATTTTTAAGTTTGCTTGCACTGCTGGTTAACAAGGAAATCCCGGTTTCGGCTCCCCCACAAGTAACTGCCTTACCCGATAACAGCCTCACTTATGAGGTGGCCGAGCCGATTAAAAGCCTTGATCCGGCAGCTGCCAACAATCTATCCGAAGCAAAGGTGCTCAGCCATATTTTTGAAGGGTTAGTTCGTTTTCAAGGAAATTCCGCCCGGATCGAACCCTGCTTGGCTACCCACTGGCAGATTTCGCCGGACGGGCGCCGCTGGATCTTTTATTTAAGACAAGGCGTGTATTTCCACGACACCACCCCTTTAAATGCCGAGGCTGTAAAATTTTCTGTTGAAAGACAGTTGCCGCCTAATAAAAAAGATTACATGACCTACGGCAGCTTTGCTTTCGGCATGGTGGAATCGGTTGAGATCGTTGATGATTACACCGTTGCTTTTAACCTGCGTGCTCCCTACGCCCCTTTACTGCGTAATCTGGCCATGCCCTGGGCAGCACCGGTGGTAAGCCCGTCAGCTGTCAAAAAGTTTGGTCATGATTTTGCCAAAAATCCGGTGGGCACCGGCCCTTACCGCTTGTCTGAGTGGCGTAACGGAACTCCGGTTTTAAAGGCAAACGAACGTTACTGGGGAAACCGCCCCCGCATTTCCTATCTGGCTTTTCGTCCTGCCGACCATGAGCAGCGTTTAATTGATTTAAACAGCAGCCATTGCGGCGTTGCTGATCTGTTGCCCAGCCAGAAAGAACATCTAAAGCAAGACCACATATCTTTGATTTGCAGCCCTACGGCATCCCTGGGCTATCTGGGCATGTTTAACAACCGGCCGCCCTTTAATAATCATCTTGTACGTCGGGCAGTTTGTATGGCCGTTGATCGGGAAGCCGTTGCCTCAGCCATGTTTGCCGATTCTTCGCTGGCTGCCAACAGCATTTTGCCGCCGGCCCTGCCCGGCCATTATAAAGATTTAACGCCCTACTCAGGCGGAGCTGCCAGGGCCAAAAGTTTGCTTAAAACCTGCGGCTATCCGGACGGCATATCCGTTACTCTCATCACCTATCAATCGGAAAGACCTTACAATCCGTTGGGAGGTGAGGCTTTGGCCAACCTGATAAAAAAACAGTTGGCACCGGCCAACATCAGGGTGACCGTAAAAGCCTATCCCTGGCATGAATTTAAATCGGCCCTCAAAAGGCAGGAAGGAGATGCCTATTTGTTTGGCTGGGTAGGTGACAACCTGGACCCGGATAACTTTTTATTTACCCTGTTGTCATCGGATGCTGTGCCGCAAACCAATCTTTCTTTTTACAAAAACAGCGAAGTTGATCGATTAATCGCTGCTGCCCAGCAGGAATACGACGAGAAAACCAGACAAAGATTATATTACCATGCTCAGCAAATTATTTTACAGGAAACCCCGCTGGTTTTTCTTAATTATGGCCAAAGTTGTCTGGGCGTCACCAAAAACCTGCAGGGTGTAGAAGTAAACCCTTACGGCATACCTTTATTTTTTCATGCTTTTATTAAACACTGATGTATATGTTTAAATTTTTGGCAAAGAATATAATTGTGCATTGGAAACTGCAATATCTACAGGAGGTCATGCCATTTGAACCAGAGTATCATGCAGCTCCAACAAAAAATTGCTCACCTGCGCAATGATATTAACCAAATTGAACAAATCTGCAAGCAACTGCAGCAGCAGGAACAGCAAAACAGTCAGCAATTGCAGCAAATAGCCCAGCGGGAAGCCAATGCTGTCCAGCAGCTGCAGCAAGTGGCTCAAACAGCACACCATATGGGACAGGAAGTCAGCCAAATAACCACCCAGAGTTATCAGACTCCTCAATATGTCCCATACACAGCCCAGTTTACTGCCCCCGGGCAGTTCAGCCAGGGTCAGCAAACGGGCGGCTACGGCAACCCAAGTCAGCTCTTGGCCCAGCAGCAAACCGGCCAACACCTAAGCACCTATGGCCTGAGCTCGGCCCAGGCAGCTTACCTCAGCGGCCAGCCGGGATTAATGGCACAAACTGCTCAACCCTTCCCATATCAACAGCAGTATCAGCAGTATCAGCAATCTCAGTAAATTTTTTAAGCATAAGGCCTGTTTTAGGCCGTCAGACTGTAGACAAAGGCTGCAAAACAAAGTGAGGTTGTTTTATGATCCCCTGTCGGCGACTTGTCGAAGCACCGGTCACAGCACTTGATGAGCGAAAGGAGCCATTGGGGGGCGCCCACAGGATGTGGGCGCCAGCCGAACCGGGCCAGGATGGCCCGGTTGAGGCGACCCCAAGGGCGACCGGAGCGAATCATAGTGCTGTCGGTGCGTAGACCGGAGCCAAAGGGGATCATAAACCACCGCTAATGTTTGTCGACACTCTGAAGGCCTGTTTTAGGCCTTATTATTTTGGGCTGTATCAAATTAGAATACTTTTACAAAACCACAAAAGATTAGACAATATTTCCCCCTTAACAGAAGCATTGCAGCAGTTTTATAATTATCATACATATTACGGTAATTATTTACAGGGGGTGTAAATTTTGGCAAAAGTGCTTAAAGAAGGAGCTGCCTACAATCAGAGGGACGTTATCGATATGCTGGTGGAGTTTTCAGCCTTTAAAGACAGGGTAGAAAAAAAATTTAAAGAAGTTGCTAAAGAACTGGAAGGCAAACCCAATGAACATGACCTCTGGGTAAGCCTTTACTTGATCTCCAGCGATTATGCCGACGATCAATCGTCCCGCCGCAAAGCGGTGGTAGACCCCATTCAAAAAATTTCTTAAAAAATTATTCTCGGGTATTAAACTCAAGGAGCTCTTTCCTGGGCCGGGCTTTTCCTCTCAAGCTGCCCGGGAACCGGCTGCCTTGGTTTTTTTTATGCCGGCTCCAGGGCAAAAAAGGCTTTGCCGTCCTCAATTTGTATATCACGCAGCCGCCAGCCCATTAACAGTCCTACAGGGTAAGTTAATCCTTCTTTACCTGAAATCAATTCTACCAGTTCCTTATCAAAGACCACTTCCCCCACCCGGATGGACTTGATTTTATAACATACTTTATCATTATCAATAACTTTAAGCTCACCGGCAATCGTAAAAGGGGTTTGATCTTGGTTAGTTCCTTTTATAATAAACAACTGATCAGATAAACAAATTTCTGCCGGTTGGTTTAAACCTGTCCCGGCAAACAACAATTTTGACAAGGTTTGTTCACTGTATTCGGCTTTGACTCCGGCACCCAGCCACTGCATGCGGTCAGGGCGGTATTTATGCCAGGGAGCATTTTTAAACCTGTCCAGTATAGTTTCCAGAGGCTTCAGGGTTGTATGCAAACCATCCACCACTGCCAGCACTTTTTCTTGGTGCTTCCCCAGCTCCTGCCTGGTATCCGACAGCAAATGCTGCCTGGTTAACTGCAGCAATTTGGCTTGTTCCAGCATCCCGGCCAGTTCCCTTTGCCTGTCTGCCAGCTTTTTCTCCAGTTGATCCAGGGCCGCCGTCCGCTGTTTTACTTCTTCCACCGCCGCCAGGGTTTGCTGAAAATCCGCCATGCCCCGTGATACCAATACCCCTACCAGGGCTAACCTGTTAAAAAAATCTCCTGTATTGACAGCACCCAAAAGCATAAAAATAAAGTTGGTACGCCCTTCTATATAAAAATACCTCAGCCACAGGCCTAATTTTTTACGGCACTGCCGCAACCGCTCTTGAGCCCCGTCAAGCTGCCGCCTGGCCGCCGGTATAGTTGATCTTACCTGCAACAACTCGGCTTGCAGTCGGCTGTATGCCGTATTCAACCTGTCCAGAGCCAACTCTGTCTTAACCAGTTCAGCTATTATCTGTTGTTCTCTATGTTTTAACATCTGATGCTGCTTTAATACCTCTGCCGTGCTTGCCGAAGCAGCAGCAGAAAAAAAAGATTGCCAAAACAAAAGGGGTATTAAAAGAAAAATAAAATACCTGCCAACTTTCATACACCCCTCTCCTTTCACTCTCATTCTAAATCACAAGCCGACCATTGACAATGCAGTTTCACCCAAGTTTCTTTAAAATTAAATTTACCAACCGTTATGTTACTCAATTCTTTATCTAGATGTATAATTCAAACCAAGGCTTTGCAACTTTAAGTTAAATATTAAGTTATTAAATCTCAATCAAAAACACAATAATATAATTGACATTTTCTGTTAATAGAAGTATAATCATCAAAAAACAGGAGGTATGCTAAATGCCCTTTGAAGTATATTATCCTCGTTCAGAAAATTTTGTTTCCGTATCGAAAAATCACATTACCTTAAACAGAAACCTTGCATCAAAGCTTAATGCCGATCATGTTGAGCTTGCATATGACAGAGAAAAGAAAATTATTCGCATTACGGCAGCAGCACAAGACAGCGGCCTGGTATTAAATAAAACCCGCATTGGTGCCAAAGGTTTCCTACAGTATTTTGCTATTGAAAGCAGAGGGAAATTTCCGGCTACTTTTGCCGAGTCCGAAAAAAGCATATATATTCAACTATAATAACTCTCCAACACAATACAAAACCCGTATCACTTTGATACGGGTTAAACTGTAGACAAAGGTTGTGAAACAAAGTGAGGTGCTTTTATGATCCCCTGTCGGCGACTTGTCGAAGCACCGGTAACAGCACTTGATGAGCGAAAGGAGCCCTTGGGGTGGCGCCCACAGGACGTGGGCGCCACCCCAAGGGCCACCGGAGCGAATCATAGTGCTGTCGGTGCGTAGACCGGAGCCAAAGGGGATCATAAACCACCGATAATGTTTGGCGACACTCTGACCCGTATCACTTTGATACGGGTTAATTACTGCTTTTTTACAGCAAGCAGGCACTCATTTATTGATTACACAGGCAGCCCTTTTCAAATTCCTCTTTTTTCAGGTAAACAACATCCTCTATGGCGTATTTGCGAAAGGTACGGTCCATTTCCACCTCGTATCGGTGACCGTAAACAATACCTTTGGCAACTGCTTTATCTTCAAAGCAAAGGGTATAAAGATCTCCTTGCTTCAAGACCCGGCAGGGAATATGATATGTTTGCGAAAACTTAACCGCTGCAGGCAGCGCCCGTTCAAATTCATCGGGTTCCATAGTGAAGGCCGGATACAGATAAGATCGCACTTTTGTCAGAACTCCTTTCTTAACATGCTTACCCTATGTTTATTCAACAAAGAGTTGTTTTGACCTTCATGCAAATGGTGGTAAGAATGTCATTAACCAGGAACCGTCTTTACTCACAATGATCCGCTTCTTCCCATAACTTTGTATCCGGCAGCTCAACCGTAGCCTTGCGGTTTAATATTTCTCCCATCCCGTCAGCTATAATTCGATAACCCCGTTCCCCCTCATCGACCACCTGCAGTTCAATCTTCTTTTCAACATCACGGGGACTTTCCAGGTAACGAATCACCAGGTACACCCGGAAGATTTCCGGGCTGCCGCCTTCAGAACGGATTCGCTGCACCTTGAGTCCGGCAACTTGAGAAACAATTTCCGTTAAGCAGGCACGCTGTTGTTCGGTGGGATGATGCAGTGTTTTGAGTGCCAGTGCAACATCCTCCTGATCCAAAGCAGTAATGAATACCTCAATTACTTCCTGGGGTCCCATAGCGCTAATAATTTGTTTAAACCTGCCGGCGGCCTTCCACACCATCATTTGATGGGCCAGGTTTTCCTGACCGGACTGATGTACCTTGCTGTCCCGAAAGTGTATGCAAAAATGGCCGTTAAAATTATTGCCCCTGATGGCGCCTGAGCCATGGGGCATACCATTCATCGAAGCAGCAATACGCCGGCCGCCGACTTCTACCACTACCGCTTTGCGTTTCCAGCTCCACTTGCCATCGTAAATTACCTTCATAACCGCCGTATCCTTGGCGGTAAGCGGCTGCACATCCGCATGGTAAGTGCCGCCACGACGTTGTACGCGAAAACTCAAGCCGGTATCCACATCTACCACTGTGGCATTGGTGTACCGGCGGAAAATCTGATCTACCTCATCCCAGCTCAAATACTCTCCCCGTTCAATCTCCGGCGGTTCGTTGTGGGGCTGTAAATTAATGCCGGGTTGTTTGATATTTTCCCATATCACGTTAACAATGGCAATGAAACACGCCAGCACCACCAGCAGTCTGACTAACTGACGCGGTTTGATGATGACAAACACAGAACTTTTCACCGACCCGCCCCCCAAAACTATCTAACACATAATATGGCAGGTCAGTGAGATTATGCAGATATTTTATTGTCTTTAACCGGGCTGCTTATTCCTTACAGTAAGCCCTGACGCCTGGCATAGTGATCAACCGGAATACCGCGACGGCACATCCAGTGATAGGTGGGACCGTTAATGACAACAGGAACTTTTTTCAGGTCCTGAACTGTCCTGGCTCCCAGCATCAGCATTAAACGACGGATTTCTTCAATGTATTTTTTCAGGTATTGGATCAGGCTCCGTTCAGATTCCTGAATTACTATTTCAAGCAGCGGACGCGCCATCCCCACTAAAAAACAACCCAAAACCAGCGCCTTGACGGAATCAATAGCGTTCCGGATACCACCGGAAGCTATTAGCTGAATATCATGATTCCCCTCTGCCAGTCCTTCCAGCAGACTGACCGCCGTCGGAATCCCCCAACTGTAAACCGCTTCTTTACCGGCTCGGGCCTGTTCGATGGCAATAAAATCGGTTCCCCCGGCCCCCCCGATATCAATATGGCGAACCCCCGCTTGAACAAGCCGCCGGATGGTTTCTTTGGGCATACCAAAGCCCACTTCCTTAACTATTACAGGAACTTCCAAGTTCTGTGCCAAGAGCCGGATATTTTCTAATACGCCCCTGAATTTTCTATCTCCCTCTTCCATGGCCAGTTCCTGAGGAGCATTCAGGTGCAGCTGGATGGCATCAGCCTTAATCATGTCTACTGCTTCTTTGGCCTCAGCTAAAGTGCAACCGGCACCCAAATTGGCCAGAATAACCCCATGCGGGTTAACTTCCCGTACCACGGTAAAGCTGGACCTGGTGGAGCAATCCTCCAGGGCCGCCCGCTGGGACCCCACCGCCAGTGCTACCCCCGCTGCGGCAGCTGCCGCAGCCAAGCTGCGGTTAATGCTTTCTAACTGTGGATGGCCGCCGGTCATAGCGTTAATTAAAAGAGGTGCTTTAAGCCTTTGACCCAAAAAAGCACAGGAAGTATCCACCTCATCCCAATTCAACTGCGGCAACGGGTTATGCAGCAGGGTTATATCACTGAACCCGGTGGCCCCTTCATTATTCTTTTGTCTTAAGGAAAACTCAATATGCTCTAATTTTCGGTTCAGCCGCAAATAGCAGCCCCCCTTATTTTTCTACGGATGCCAGTTTTTTGGCCCGGGCTCGTTCATTCTTGTCCAGTATTTTCTTTCGTATTCTCAAACTTTTAGGAGTCACTTCCAGCAATTCATCATCACTTAAATATTCCAGAGCCTCTTCCAAACTCATAAGGCGTGGTTCTTCCAGTTTTACAGTGGCCTCAGCGGTACTGGAACGGAAGTTGGTTAACTGTTTCTTCTTACAAACGTTTACTTCAATATCTTGTTCCCGCACATGCTCGCCCACCACCATGCCCTCATAAACCTTGGTGCCCGGGGTAACAAACAATGTCCCCCGATCCTGTGCCGAATACAGCCCATAAAAGGTGGCTTCGCCTGCTTCAAAGGCAATTAGTACCCCCTGATAGCGCCGTTTAATCTCCCCTTTATAGGGCTCATAACCCAAAAAGGTGTGGTTCATTACCGCATGTCCTCGTGTTTCGGATAATAATTGAGAACGGAAACCAATCAAACCCCGGGCCGGTACTTTAAACTCCAATCTTAACTGGCCCGGACCGTTGGGGCCCATATTAATCATCTCTCCCCGACGGTTGCCCAAGATCTCCATCACCGGACCCATTTTATCCTCGGGGATATCCACTAACAGCAATTCCATGGGTTCCAGCAGTTGGCCGTTATCTCCCCGCTTATAAATAACCTCGGGTTTTGATACCTGCAGTTCAAATCCTTCCCGCCGCATGGTTTCAATTAATATGGACAAGTGCAACTCGCCCCGGCCGGCTACCTTCCAGACATCCGGCGAATCAGTATCTTGCACCCGCAAGCTGACATTACGCTCCATTTCTTTATACAATCTGGCCCTTAGTTTGCGGGAGGTTAGATGCTCTCCTTCCTGGCCGGCAAAGGGACTGTCATTGACCATAAAAGTCATTTCCAGGGTGGGCTCATCTACCGTAATGGCCGGCAGAGCCACCGGTAAATCCTTATCAGCAATGGTTTCCCCAATCTTAATATCTTCCAGGCCGGATACCACAACTATTTCCCCGCAGGATGCCCGGGGTACTTCTAACCTCTCTAATCCTTCAAAAACATAGATCCGTCCCACACGGAAATTTTTTATATTACCCTCATGGTCAATTACCGCCACCGTTTGGCCGCCGGCAATACTTCCCTGCCAAACCCTGCCGATAGCTATGCGCCCGATGTAGGGATCGTATTCTGTGTTGTTTACCAACAACTGCAGGGGCGCCGCCGGGTCCCCCTGGGGTGCCGGGCAATGACTGATAATCGTTTCAAACAGAGGTTTTAAGTTCTGACCGGGCTCATCCGGGTCCATGGTGGCAACGCCTTGGCGGGCAACCGCGTAAACTACGGGAAACTCCAATTGTTCATCATTTGCCCCCAATTCAAAAAACAACTCGTATACCTCGTCCACCACTTCATTAATGCGTGCATCCGGCCGGTCAATTTTATTTACTACCACCACCGGTACCAAATTTAGTTCCAGGGCTTTGCGCAGGACAAACCGGGTTTGTGGCATAGGCCCTTCTGCGGCATCCACCAGCAGCAGAACACCATCCACCATTTTCAGAACCCGTTCCACCTCACCGCCAAAATCCGAGTGGCCTGGCGTATCTACAATATTTATTTTATATCCTTGATAGCGAACCGAAGTATTCTTGGCCAGGATAGTGATACCCCGCTCCTTTTCTAAATCGTTGGAATCCATAACTCTTTCTTGAACCACCTGGTTTTCGCGAAAGATGCCGCTTTGTTTTAACATACCGTCCACCAGGGTTGTTTTGCCATGATCGACGTGGGCGATAATAGCAATATTCCTGATCTTGCTGATTGTTGTCATAAGTTCCTCCTCAGGACTGTGTTTAATTAATTTTAACCAAAGATTTATTATATAACAGCTTTGTTAAATTGCGTAGGCAGCTATGCATAATATAACAAAATTACACAAATATCCAAAATAAAAAACAGCCGGTAAGGCTGCTTTTTAGTTCAGTGGATTTTGATAATGATAATTCGCCCGCCTGCGCTCCCACGGGCGGCACATTTCTATGCAGACTCCCAAATTTGTTTCTTCTTCATAAAGGAATCGGTAAACTTTGTTGCCTATTGTTGTCAAACCCAAATATACGGCGCCAAGTAGAGGAAACAGCACCTTTTTCATCGCCCATAAAACCCCCAAAAAGCCCTATTTCTTCTCTACTTTTTTTCGCCAAAGACCGCTAAGTTCCTCCAATTAATTCTTAGATTTGGCAAAAAATTTAATTATCCATTTGCACCGCGGTAACCTTGCAAAAATCCGTTTCACCGGGTATTTTTACGGCAAGTTCATCCACCGACCCGTTATCCCAACTAAGTTTTACCTCCAGCGGCAAAGCGGCGTGGGAAATATCCAGTTTAGCCTGACGCATCCAATCATCATTTAAGCGTACAAACACCAGTTCATTGCGGTTATTTCTAAACAATTTCATCCTGGATGCACCAACAATTTTATAAAACACGGTATATTCTTTTAGGTCACTGTTTAATAAAGCAGGATCTTCCAGAGCAAACTCTACCCTGCCCTTCACTTCCATTTCATCATTGATTAAGTCTGCAATTTCCGCCATTAGCCCTCTCCCTCCCAAACACATCCCTACCTTAAAATTAACTGCAGGTTCCCCTTCGGAACTCCTTAATAGTTAATTGGACATTCGGGTTATTTAGAATCACCCGAAATATTGACACAATATCATATGGTTCATTTGCCACTGTCTGCTGAGCATAGGCTAAAGCAGCTTCCTCACTGTCGAAGCAGGAAATTTCATCGCACTGGCCATTTAACACTTTTACTACCGAATAAACATTCATGTTCATTCTGCCGTCACCTCCTCAGTAATTTGATAATCCGGACAATTTTTCAAATGTTCCCGGAATGACTTTAAGGCCATTTCCAACCCGTCAGCAAAACCGCTATTATATTCACTGGCGGACATACCCTGAATATAATGCAAATAAATAATCGTGCTTTTTTCCCACTTCTTCAAACATTCCTGCAACGATGCCAAAAAAGCCCGCCCCCTTTCCATTACTAAAGCTAAACAAGTTTAGAGTGTTGACAAATACTATCGGTGGTTTATGATCCCCTTTGGCTCCGGTCTACCCACCGACAACATTCGCCATTGGGGTCGTCTCAAACAGCCCCTCCTGGCCCGGTTCGGCTGGCGCCCACATCCTGTGGGCCGCTGACAGGGAATCATAAAACCCACCTCACTTTGTTTTACAACCTTTGTCTACAGTCTGAACAAGTTTATTTTTTCTCTTTATTTTGGCATTATCCTGCTATTGCATTGACACAAAACAGCAAGGCAATTTATGATGGAAAAGAGGTGATATTTCATGAGTTGGCTTGTGAGTTTATTATTAAACAGTGCTGCCCTGCTGGCAGCGGATTATTTAATTGACAGTATCAAAATTGACGGGTTTGCCTCTGCCGCACTGGCTGCCCTGTTGCTTGGGTTTGTTAATACTTTTGTCAGACCTGTACTGGTTTTTTTAACGTTTCCTTTAACTGTTTTAACCTTGGGCTTGTTTATTCTTATTATTAACGCAATTACCTTTAGTCTTGTGTCCTGGTTTATTCCCGGATTTCATATTTACAGCTTTGGCGGTGCCTTTGCAGGAGCTATTATTACAGGGCTTACAAGTTGGATACTAAATGCAATTTTCAATAACCGTTAACAACTCTAAATAGCAACTCTTTCAAATATAAATAATAACAAAAAACAACATCAAGTGTAAATGTTTTTTAAGCCAATGGAAAACATCCCTAATAATATAAATGCTGTCATAATTTATCTGGTATTTCATATCCCTCTTTGATCATACTAAAGATAGACCCACATCATACAGAAAAAATCAAGGAGGGAATTAACATGACAAGCCGCAATACCAATCAGCCTGTTACCCCTGGTGCCAGCAGCGCATTGGATCAAATGAAGTATGAAATTGCCAGCGAACTTGGTCTTGCCAATTATCAACAAATGGATAAAGGTTCTCTGCCCAGCCGGGTAAACGGTTATGTAGGGGGCAACATGACCAAGAAACTGGTAGCCTATGCTGAACAGGCTTTGTCCAGTGGTAACACTGCACAAATTCTGCAAGCTGCTCCTACCGAACAAATCGGTCAAAGATCTTAATTAATAACGGCAGGGAAACCGTCACAGTATTAGTACAGGTGCCGGTTTAGCCCTCACCGACGACGGGAAATATAATTTTCCCGTCGTTTCAGTTTTTAGCCAAAGGTTAAATAATCCCCAAGTTTTATGATTCAACAGTTTGTAAAGTAACGGCAACAGCAGCAATTTATTATTCTTGCACTAACTGATTGGTTCGTATATAATTTTTTTGTGCTCTAATTAGCTTACCTATTTTTATGCACAAGGGAGGGTATTGAAACATGTATATTGTCACCATCGATCAAGACAAATGTGTAGGCTGTGGTTCCTGCGTAGATGCTTGCCCTGCCAAAATTCTCGGTATGGAAGGCGATAAAGCAGAAATAACCGGTGATGCTGCAGATTGCCTGGGCTGCGAAACCTGTGTCGGCATCTGCCCCAGCGAAGCCTTCACTGTAACCGAAATGTAGTTTTTGCCGGCAAAGGGGACGTTATAATAACGTCCCCTAAATATTTATTTTTTTATAAAACATCACAGAATAAGAAGGCGAGATCAAGGAGTTGCTGCAATAACAGAGAATTTATAATTACCATTAAGCCAAAGGAGCGGTAAAATGTTTAATTTTGTTAAAAAAATAAGTTTTTTTGTGCAGGCGTTACTTAACCCTGCGGTCCCCAGCCGATTAAAATACGAACTGGGTGTCTGCCTGCTTTACATTATCAGTCCCATTGATTTTATTCCCGATTTCATTCCCTTAACCGGCAAAGGGGATGATTTGGTTGTACTGCTGTGGGGTGCCAAACGAATTTATGATATTAGCAAATCTCATAAACATTCGCTTCGCTATAAATAGGAAAACGCTCCACCTGCCGGCAGAGCGCTTGCTCGTTAGGAAAATGTTTTAATTAAATAAACCACCAGGCAAAGGCAAATAAATATCCCCACGTTCTTTACCACTTTGCTGCGCACCAGCATCTCCTGCTGTTGTTTCTCCCGTTCCCTTCTTAATTGCTTTATGGCTGGATCAGTATAAGGCAGTTTTTTTAATTTGGGTTTCTCTCTTGGTGTAAATGGAATGACTTTTCCCGTAGCTTTGCCTCTTTCAGTCATATAGCACACCCTTTTCTACGGTAAAATCTACCTTTTTCTATTCTATGTCTTCTTTACCGATGGCATAGCCTAAACTAAAGATGTCCTTTAATAAATTATGTATCATTATTTCTGCCCATTGAATAACTTTAGGGTTAGGTTTACCTTTGTAAATGCGGGCCAGTTCATAAGATACTTCGGTAATCATTTCTCTGATGTCGTATTTTTCTTCAAACTCCTTTGAGCAAAAAATTTCCGCACCCTCTTCAATAGATGCATTAAACTGCTTTTCTAAGCCGCTGAAATAGCTGACAATATCATTTAATTCGCCCAGCACTCCCTGCAGGGCGGTTTCCAAACAGTAATCTAAAAATTTTTTGCGCTCGTTGGTGGGCAGGCTTTCTAAAACCGGCTTGCCTTCCTTATAATAATGGACCTGGCAATTGGCTACATTACCTTTTTCAAAACCGGTTCCCTCAAAAAATTCCCGTATGCGTTTCTGGCCTAACGAACTGACTGTTCCTTTACTGTTTATATTGGTAATAATCTCAGGGGGGCCCAACTCACACTTAATTCTTAGCACCTTAATGTTGTTAAAATAAAAGATATAATATTCCCCGTATTTCCTGCTTTTTATTTTATTTGGGATAATCGACAATCCCCCCTTGCCTGCAAGATAAATAACTAACACATAAAAAGAATTCCCTACCCAAAAGCAAAATCCTGCCGAAGGCAAAAACTAAGCCAACCATTTCCTCTAAAAGCTTATTATTTACTATGTATGAAAACTTTATTAAAAATATTTGAACTGTTAAATTTTTCATTTGCCGGCGTGATATACTGAAAACAAAATTCAGCCGGTGACAAATCTTGAAATTAATCTTTTGAGGTTTATTTTGTGTTCTATTTCACTAACTCTTCATTTTTGCTTGCTAATAATGTAAAATTTTGTGTCGGGATTAATATTAATATATTATAGCGAACAGAAAAAATTGTTGGTTTTATAATTTATATTGCTTTTAAAAATTGCTTTATGACCATTAAACAATTCAAACTTTACTTTGCAATTATTTTAATTAGTATTTATATTTTAAATTTTCTTAATTTAAACACCAGGTTATATTCTTTTGCTAAAAATTTCATATTTAATATTTTTTCTAAAAAAGAAGGTTTTTTAAATTTTGTGACAAATAGAACATTAGATGTTTTATGTCGAATAATTAGGCAACTAGCTAACAATTCTTAAGTTTTATTATTATTAGCGGAGTTGTTAGCATGCATATGCAAAAGCAGCTTTTAGCAAAGGGGGAAAACCTATGCAGAACCAAGAAGCCAGAGAAAAAGAAAGGCAACTGACCAGGCGGGGCTTCCTCAAAATGATGGGGGGTATTGGTCTTGCCGGAATCACTGCAACCATTGCCGGTTGCAGTACAGATCCCGCCGGGGGCAAAGGCTGGATGCCGCAGCAGTATCAAGTGGCCAGTTCTTACCCCATTCAAGTTAAGGGGCGTGTACCCATTGATCCGGCTAACCCTTCTATTACCCGGGATGATAAAAAATGCATCCTGTGCGGTCAGTGCATAGAGGTTTGCCAGAGGGTGCAAACAGTTTTTGGGTACTATGAACTCCCGATTAAAAATGACATTACCTGTGTTAACTGCGGGCAGTGTACATTATGGTGCCCCACCGCTGCTATTACTGAGCGTGATGACATTGACAAAGTTGTCCAAGCACTGGCAGACAAAAATATTCATGTGGTTGTACAAACCGCTCCCGCCACCAGGGTTGCTTTGGGTGAGGAATTTGGTATGGCACCCGGTACTTTCGTAGAAGGCAAACAGGTTGCCGCCCTGAAAAAACTGGGCTTTGATGCTGTTTTCGATACTAACTTTTCCGCCGACCTGACCATTTTTGAAGAAGGTACAGAATTAATTAAAAGGATTACCGGCCAAATTCACGAACCGCTGCCGCAGTTTACCTCCTGCAGCCCCGGTTGGGTTAAGTTCTGTGAATATTATTATCCGGACCTGTTGTCTCACATGTCAACCTGTAAGTCGCCCCAACAGATGCTTGGCGCTTTAATTAAAACTTACTATGCTAAGGAAAAGGGTATCAACCCCGAAAAAATCTTCTCGGTTTCCATTATGCCTTGTACAGCCAAAAAGTTTGAGGCAGCTCGCCCGGAAATGAACAGTGCCGGCAAGTACAACGGCAAACCACAGATGAGAGATGTTGACGTGGTTCTCACCACCCGGGAATTGGCCCGTTTAATTAAGAGCAAAGGCATTGATTTGAACTCACTGTCGGACGAAAAATATGACTCTTTAATGGGCGAAAGCTCCGGTGCCGGTTTAATCTTTGGCGCTACCGGCGGCGTGATGGAAGCAGCCATTCGTTCTGCCTACTTCCTTATCACTAAACAGGAACCGCCGGAAGCATTACTGAACTTGACTCCCATCCGCGGCCTGAAGGGTTGTAAGGAGGCTGCTGTCGACATCCCCGGTGTAGGCACCATAAAAGTTGCTGTCGTCCATGGTCTGAGCAACGCCCGTCCTATTCTGGAGGCTGTGCGCAAAAAAGAAGCCCCTTGGCACTTTATCGAATTTATGTGCTGTCCTGGTGGTTGCATTAGCGGCGGCGGCCAACCCCGCACCTCACTGCCGCCCTCTGACCAGGTGCGGCAAGCCCGTATTAACAGCATTTACAATGCTGATGCTCACATTTATGTCAAACGCAAGAGCCATGAAAACAAGGAAGTGCTGGCCCTCTACGAAAAATTCCTGGAAAACCCTAACAGTCACCTGGCGCACGAATTGCTGCACACCCATTATACCGATCGCAGCAAAACTTTAACTGTTAAGAAAGAAGCATAACTCTGGATTAATTGGGAGGTGAAAAGCCCATGGCAAAAGGCGTTCTGGTCGATATTACCAAATGTGTAGGCTGCGGCAGTTGTACCGTTGCCTGCAAGCTATATAACGACACCAAGTGGGATGAAAAACAGCCCACCGTGGGCCCTGACGTTAAACTTTCAGATAAAAACTGGACTGTGGTTAAGTTTCACGAAATCAAAAATAAAGAAGGACAACCTGTCTGGCGTTTTGTCAAGCAGCAGTGCTTCCACTGCAAGGAACCTGCCTGCGCTTCTGCCTGCTTTGCTAAGGCGTTCCAAAAAACCAAAGAAGGCCCGGTAATTTATTATCCGCATTTGTGCGTTGGTTGCCGTTACTGCATGGTGGCCTGTCCCTTCAATGTTCCTAAATACGAGTGGGAAAAATCTTTCCCGCTGGTAACAAAGTGTATGATGTGCAGCAATAAAGTAGCTAAAGGCGAAGCACCTGCCTGTGTGTCTGTTTGCCCGGCCGGCGTATTTAAATACGGAGACCGGGAAGAACTGTTAAAAGAAGCCAAGGCCATAATTGCCAAGGATCCTAAATATGTAAAACACATTTTTGGCGAAACAGAAGTTGGCGGCACTGAGTGGATTTATATTTCTGATATCCCCTTTGAGCAATTAGGTTTTAAAACCAATGTTACCAAGCGTCCGCTGCCCAGCTATACCGAGGCTTACATGCACGCCACTCCCTTTGTGGGCATTGCGTGGGGCGTTGTTTTAACCGGTCTTTACCACTATACCAAGCGGCGCAACCAAATTGCCAAGGAAAACAATAAAAATATTAAAGCCTAACAGTTTAAATATCCAGAGAATTGGGGGGATCACTATGGCGTCTCACGCCCAAGCCCAGAAGTGGAGTTTTCGAATTACTCCCATACGTGTATTACTGCTGCTGTTATCCGCAGTGGCCACTGCCATCATTATTTTTCGTTTAGTTACCGGTCTGGGGATTGTTACCAACTTGAGCGATGAATGGCCCTGGGGCCTGTGGATCGGCTTTGACGTTCTCTGCGGTGTTGCCCTGGCCGGTGGCGGTTATGGTACAGCTTTAATTGTACACGTTTTACACCGGGATTATTTCCATCCCATCGCCCGCAGTGCAATGCTGACTTCATTACTTGGTTACCTGCTGGTTATGGCCGGACTGTTCCTTGATATTGGCCAGTGGTTTAATTTCTGGCGCCCCTTTGTATCCTGGGGTCATTCCTCGGTTCTGTTTGAAGTTTTCTGGTGCGTTTCCTGCTATACAACTGTGCAAATTCTGGAGTTTGGTGAAATTGCCACCGAGCGTATCGGGAAAAGGTTCCACAATATTTTCAAGGCCGCCCTTCCCGTGTTAATGATTGTTGGTATCATTTTCCCCACCCTGCACCAATCTTCGCTGGGTGCCCTTTACCTGCTGATGGTTGACAAGCTGTACCCGTTATGGTGGTCGCCCATTATCTTCTTATTTTTCTTAATGTCATCTTTCTTCGTGGGTCCTGCCATGATTTGCGTGGAAACCACCCTGGCCGGCAAGGCTTACAACCACTGGATTCCTATTCCTGTGTTGCGTAAGTTGATAAGAGTTTCCGGATATGCCATGATTATATATCTGGTACTGAAAATCTTTGATTTAATGAACCGTGGTGTATTTAATCTGGTATTTTCCGGTACCTTTGAAGCTAATATGTTCTTAATTGAAATGATTTTCGGTATCATTATCCCCATTTTTATTTGCTTCAGTAATTTCAGCAGTTCTCGCAGCGGTTTGTTTATCTTTGGTTTACTGGTAAGCCTGGGCGTCGTATTGAACCGCATGAACGTGGTAATTACCGGTATGATCCGTTCCACCGGGGTATCTTATGTTCCTTCCTTAGCTGAATTTACTGTCAGCGCCGGCCTGGTAGCCATGGGCGTACTGGCTTACTGCTTCATTGTTGAAAACTTCCGCATTTTGGAAGACGACGAGCATCACAGTCATGCCGCCTAAAGAAATTTTGTGCTAGGTAAGAAGGGCGGTGGTTGAAATATACCCCGCCCTTCTTTTATAATAGTTATAAATCGCGCCTGCTTTATTTTTCTGTATAACCCGATACCTAGTCGGGTTTTTTCTTTTGTCCAGGTGAAAGGTGGTGTTGCAACCGGCCACCACCTTTAATATTAAAACACCGCGCCTGCATTTTCCCATATAACCCTTTGGTGGGCTTTTCTCTTTATTTATATTCACCTGGACATTTTTAAATAACGTGCACAGAACGATTACAATAAAAATTGTATGTCATTAGCCAACGGCGTGCAACTTTATGTAAATATGAAACATAAAATTTATTTGTATATTTAAAATTTTCAAATAAATATTTGCTGGTGCTTAATCAATTGCCCTGCTTTACTCATTTTTTATAAAATTAAGTTAATTAAATTAATTAAGTAACTGCCTTTCGAGATGTGGGTTTGTAATTGTTAATATAAAATTGGCCGCTCCTGGCTTAGTAAAGCGACCATTCTCGTTTGCCACCGTGTTAAAATAAAAACGGTTTAAGGAGCTGCCTTAAACCAGTGAAACCATATAACTACTGACGGTAATTACTTAATAATGTATACAATTTTAACGGCCTGCCAATAGGGCCGTATTGCATTTCTACTTTTACCCTGCCGCACTTTTCCATAAAATCAAGATAACGACGTACAGTTACTTTGGTCAGTTTAACTTCTTCGGCAATTTCAGACACTGATAAATGACCTTGCCGACTTTTTAAATAATTAAGAATTTGCTGCAAAGTTGTTTCATTTAAACCTTTGGGTAACTCCCCCCAATCTTCTTTAATTTCTTTAACCTCCTTTAATTGCTCACAGACCGTCGCTTCATGGTTTTCAGTATCGGCAATGACACCATCGGCAATAACAGCATGGTTTGCCGGGGGTAATACGGCACCTGCGTTTTTACTGATTTGTTGTGTTAAACCTTGGATTAATTCTACCAGCTGGTTAAATGAATGAGCCAGTTCCCCGATCTCATTTTTATAACCTATAGCCACTGAGGCCGAAATATTACCGGCAGCAACCTTTTGGGTTTCCGCCTGAATCAATTTGAGCGGTTCAATGATAAATTTCTGAGTAAAATAAAGCGTTCCCCCAAAAACCAGCAGCGTTAAAGCAGTTCCAATCAAGGCCATACGCCAAAGGGATTCATACAGCAGTTGGTCATAAAACTTTTTGGAAATACCAACATAAAACATGCCTATGATATTTCCCCTGTGATCGTAAATCGGACTGTAGGCTGTTTGATACTTTTCCCCCACCACTTCTGCTTCTCCAAGATAATCTTTGCCTTCGGTCAGCACCTTTTTGGCCACCACATCCGAAGAGTGGGTACCCACCGCTCTTTGACCGTCGGCTTTTTTTATGGTTGTGGCTACCCGGGTATTGCCAAGAAACAGGGTGCAGGTATCTCCCGTAAGACTGCTGATATAATCAACAACCTCAAAATTATTATTCATTTTGACCTCGCCCTTATAAAGGTACCCATCCACCACATGCCAAGGCCCGGGATACTTTAAATCGATAATGGTTTTGGCTGTAGCTATATCACTTTTTGCCTTTGTTATAGCTGCCAGCTCTGAGGACTTTTTTATCTGTAAGCCCACTGCTATCATAAAACAAACGGCAAGCACTAAGGTTACGACGACAACCAAAATAGTGATTTGTTGTTTAAGTGATTGCAACCAAAGTACCCCCCTCCGCCCGATAGGTTTATTTACTCTAAAGTTCTACGCTGATTAAATTTAACCTGCCTTACTAACAGAAAACAATCTATATTAATTTAATTTTTTGAATAGTCTAAATTATTAACCCATAAAAAAGCCCGCATGCAAAAACAGCGGGCAAACCATTGACAAACCGGGTTCTAAAACCTTTGAGCTTTAGTTTTTACACCGTCAACTGTTAAGATTTAAGATGCTGACTCGACAAAATTCTGGGGATCCTCCAGGAAGTATACCACAAAGGCCCTTGCCGGGTCTTTCCGAATCTCCTCCATGATTGAAGGCCCTACCGAAACCTCGCCAATCAAATTGATGTCAGAATTAATGTCAAACTCTTCATCTTCGATAGGTTTAAGCACCTCTACGCCGGGGTTAGGGTCTTTCGTCTTAATGTTGAGCGCCAAATATTTCTCCCTGGCTTCCGCCACACTGTCAGCAAAAATAATTCTCGTATTGGTTGGATGCTGCATGTTGCCATACCTCCTGTTATTGTTAATTTATTATTTGTCCACTTTCTTTGACAGCCAATTCTGCAGCCACTTGTTAAGTAAAACAAGACCGGCCCCCAGTAACCCTAAGGCTGCCAGAGAAGCCGCCAGGTGCCAACCGGGGCTTAAGGGCAAACCCTGCAAATAAACGTTAAAATTTTTTAAAGCAGAAGATGCAATCATAACATATAAAATCAGCACCATGAAAATAAAATAATTGGCTTTGGGAGCAGGATTCTTATTCTGCAAAGTCTCAATCCTTTCCAATAACAACTTAAATATTTAGGAAAATAACAGTTCGTATAAGTTGGTTTTATTTTACTATATTTATTAAGTTTAGTGTAGAGCATTGTTCTAATTTGCATAAAAATTTATAATTTCCACTAAATAATTTAGTTTGCTAAATCTAACTAAAGATGTTCAGAAAGTCTGTACATTTTAATCTAAATTCCACCTGATCCTTTTCAAAAACCTTTAATCCCTTGCCTTTGACATCCTCCGGCAGGGTCTCTACGCTGTCTGCAAAACAAAGGGGGGGAAATAAAACGCACCACCAGTTTTCTCCTTTTCCTTCACCAATAATAATACGTACGGCATGATAATTTCCCGCCGGCAGAGTTAAGTTGCCATAGCTTTTGGTGGGAAAAGCAAAATCACCCACCATAACTTCCACCGGATAGTCTTTTCCCACACTGTTAACCTGTCGTTGAGCTAATTCCTTAATCTCCCGGATATTATCCTGCACGATTTGTTCTGCCTCTTGCCTGGTGGAAGCAGAACGAAAACGATCTTTCATTTCGTTAACAATGACATCTCTTACCATGAGTTTTAGTTTTTGATCTTCCCAGCTATTACTGTTGGCTATCACATGAAAACGAATCAGTTGGCCCGCAAATTCCTGTTGAATATAAATACGATAAGAAATAAAGGCAAAACTTATGCATACAAGTATCAGACAAGCCAAATGGTAATTTTTGTATATGCCTTTAAACAAAACAGACACCTCACATACGCTAATCAACTACCATAAGTATGCGCGGTATCTGTCAAAATTATACATGGCTAAACTTTGGTCAGAGGCCTGTAAATAGTTTTGTGCTTTTACCCTTTGCCAACAACAATTAGCGAACAAGCAACCTTCTACAAGATGCAAATAGTTTTCTTACTGGTGCCAGTGGTCATGCCGGTGGTTACACCGGTCCTCTAATTCAATATACTCTTGAAAGCTATCCCGCCAAAACAGATCTACCAGGGGCCGCGGGCTGTCCGGCACCTCCCAAAATATCAGCATACCGCCCTCGTCGTTCCTCAGCAACCAGCCGCGGGTACCCGGTGGCACATCCCCCAGTTTAACTTTAGCCCTTACCCAGACCTCACCCCTGGCCTTATGTACGGCCATCATCTGCCTGGCCATCTCCAAGGTGTGCATTAAACCGTTGACAGTCTCCTGGACCTTGCCCTGGCTGAGCATCTCAATGCCCTCTGTACATAGTTTAATTACAGTTTCCAGTTTTACCTTGGGAACCTCCCTGTCCATCCGTTGCCCCCCCATTAATTAATAATAATGTTATTAAGATCAACCTTCCTACTGATGAACGATAATGCTGTACCCAGGTCTGCAACTTCACTCATCTCCCTTAATAAAGCCGCAGCTTAAAGGGTTGGCTTTCCCCTTTTTAATTTTTTAATAATGAGGCGGCCTTTCCCTGAGCGGGCACTTAAGGCAGTAACAGTCCTCACATTCGTCTTGACAGGAAGTATTGCATCGGCACGGAACATCCTCGTAAATACATTTCATGGGCAAAACCTCCCACCGTTTGTGTTAATTGTTTTTGTATATTCCACCATTCCCTTTGGTTTTCCTGTTATTTTTAAAATCCCGGTGCCATAATACAATAAAAAAACGGCAATTTATCTAAAGAATAAAATTTACCGCCAACACTACAAGATATAAAATATAAAGTTGTATAATAAAATACTGAAACAAAAGACAATTTATCCTGTCAATTATTATAGACCATGTCATTTCAGGCAAAAGGATGGGTGGTGAAATGAATACCTTTAAAGGGCAGGCAGCCTCCATTAGTCTGATGTTATCAATCCCGGCCGTAAGTATTTTTTACAAAATCTTAAATAATCCAGGCCGGGAGGTAAACAGTCTGGTTACTCACCTGGATCGGGAAATCCCCTTTATTAAAGCATTTATTATACCCTATCTGGGCTGGTACTTTTTTATACTTTATGTCCTGCTATACCTGTGCTTAAAGGATAAAAAAACATACTACAAAACACTCCTAAGCTACAACCTGGGGCTGGTTGTCTGTTATCTTTTTTTCTTCACATACCAAACAACGGTTCCCCGGCCGCAGCCGGCAGGTGATGATATATTAACCTATTTGGTGTTAACACTTTATAAAATAGACCAGCCGTATAATTGTTTTCCCAGCATTCATTGTTTAACCAGTTATCTGATGATTAAAGCCATTAACAAATCCAGTTTCAAATCAAAATTTCTTTACTGTGGGGTAACCGTTTGCGGCGTGCTGATCATTATATCTACCTTATTTGTCAAACAGCACGCAATTTTAGATGCACTGGCTGCCATTTTGCTGGCTGACATTATTTTTAAACTGGTTTGCTACGTTGATGAAGAAAATATTATGGCCCGGCTCAAAAAACAGCACCTGCCGGTGACCACAAAAAAAAGGCTGGGTATCTAACCCGCCTAAAAAAAACGCCCCCATTTAAGAGAGCCAGACTGTCGATAAATATAAGGTTTGTTTACACACTGCACTCCCCAATTTTAGGGGAGCGCAGTGTGTTATGTGAAACAGGTAATCCCCATGGCCGGCGAGGCTGATTTAAGCCGGCAGCCGCCCCTGACTTAAATTTTGTTGTTTGATTCTTTCCTGCTCCACTCGCTGTTTGCTGAGCAAAAACATCAAAGGCAATACCAGGGCGATAATGACAGCGCTTACCACGAAAGTATCACTGATGGCGTTCATAAAGGACTGCCGGGCCAGCAAACCGGAGATCACGCTATAGCTTCCCTGCCGGGCAGCTTCTCCGTTTAATCCGTAACCAACCAAATAACCTTTTATTTGAGCCTGGGCTAAAGAGGCCACCGGGGATGTCAGGCTGACACTTTCATTTAAAACGGCGGTATGATATGCCTGTCTTTGCAGCATAACATAGGTTAAATAAGCAATGCCCATTGAGCCGGAAATCTGCCGGACGGTGTTGTTCAGGGCCGAGGCCCGGCCTACCAAAAATCTCGGCACAGTGTTCATGCCCGCAGTGGTCAACGGCATGGTGGCTAACCCCAGACCAACCGCCCGCAAAGATAAGATAACCTGCAAATGACGATAACTTGTGTCCAGCGTTAAGGTGTGCAGGTAATAAGTAACCGCCACTACCAGGGACATCCCGATCATACCCAGCCAGAAGGCACCGAACTTATCAAACAATTTACCGCTAATGGGCATCATTAAACCCGTCACCAGGGCCATGGGCATCATTAACAAGCCTGTTTCCATCGGTGTGTAACCAAGCAGGTTCTGGGCATAAATGGGTATTAAAAACACTGCTGAAAACAAACCAATGGTTGTCAGGCAGGTAGCCAGCAAACTGGCGGACAACACAGGATTTTTTAGCAACCTGATATCAATCAGCGGGTTGGGCACCTGCAACTCCCAGAGGGCAAACAGGCAGAGGACAAAACCTGAAAAAACAAGCAGCGTCACAATATATTGCGATGTCCAACCCTTGTCCTGTCCTTCGCTGAGGGCCAGCAGCAATGCAAAACAGCCGGCCGAACTGAGCAAAATGCCAACCAGGTCGGGTTTAAGGTTCTTTTGCACCGGTGTTTCCTCAAGATAAGCAATGGCCAACATAATGGCCACAATGCCGATGGGAATATTAATGGTAAAAATCCAATGCCAGCTGTAATTATCTACCAGGTAACCGCCCAGGGTGGGCCCCACAGCGGGTGCCATAATGGCAGCAATACCCCAGATACCTAAAGCCAGTCCTATTTTCTCTCGGGGGATAATACGGTAGATCATGGCCATGCTGACGGGAATAATCATCCCCCCGCCAATGGCTTGAATTACCCGGAAAACCGTCAGTGATTGGGTGCTCCAGGCTAATCCGCAGAGCAACGATCCCAGCGTAAAAGCCGCCACCGACCAGATATACATACGCTTATTGCCAAAGCGGTCTCCCAGATAGCCGGTAATAGGTACTACCACACCGGAAGTAAGCATATAACCGGTAAGAATCCATTGAATTTCATCCGCTGACGATCCAAACAGGGTCATAAAGCGGGGCAGCGCCACGTTTACAATACTGCTGTCCAGGATGGCCATAAAGGCCCCGATGACCAGGATCAACAAGGCACCCCAAGGTATTGATTTTGCTTCAGCAGCATACGGGGGCGGCTGATTTTGCCGGCGGGATGAGTTATCCTGATTGTGCAGCCCCACCACCCCCTATTTGATATGAATCTTAACCACAGCATTCATGCCCGGCAACAAACGGCATTGCCGGTAATCATCAATGCTGATCTTTACAGGTATCCTTTGTGTTACCTTGGTAAAGGAATTGCCGGTATTCTGCTGGGGCAACAAAGAAAAAACTGAGTTAGCGGCATTGCCGATGGAAACAACCTTGCCTGTAAACCTCACCCCAGGAAAAGTGTCGATAGTATAGTCAACAGCCTGACCAACTCTTACCTTGTTGAGGCTGGTCTCCTCAATGTTGGCTGTTATATACAAGTTTTGCAGGTCTGCCATCATAACCACCGGTACGCCGGGCGAGGCTATTTCGCCGACGTGCCCGATCTTCTTAATAATTGTCCCGCTAATGGGTGCTTTGATGACAGCCAGGTCTAAGTTGGCGCCCGGTGTTAAAGTTACGTCCGACAGCCTGGCAATCATTTCTCCCTGATCAACATACTGATCTTCGTACACCGGCAACTCAACCAGCAGGCCGGCCACCTGAGGGCTGACTTTAATTATTTCACCGTCCACCCGGGCGTCTTCTGTTGCTACATAGTGTGCGTTTTGATACCAGTAATAAAAAGAAACCGCCGCCAGTGTAACAACCATGGCCAGCAAAACCAGATAAATGTTTTTCTTTTTCATAATTCCCTCCGCATCTGCAACAGGTCAGGGTTACAGTCAACTATAAACCTTTTTGTTTAAATATGATCAGGGGATTGTAACTTCCGCAAACATGCCCGGCTTTAACAAATGATTGGGGTTAGCCACCTGTATTTTGACAGGAAAGGCCTTGGTTTGAGAATCGGCAGCCATGGCAATGTTACTAATTTGACCGGTAAATGGCTGCTCTGACACAGCTGCCACTTTCACTTGAACCTGCTGCCCCACTTTAAGTTTGTTGATATGATGTTCATCCACCGTCCCCCGGATAACCACCTGGTCAAGGTTTACCAGGGTTAAAACCGGATTTTGAGTGCCTGCCATTTCGCCAGGGTTAATGTTTTTAGCCGTAATAACGCCGGCAAAGGGAGCTTTGATAAACATGTCGTCATAAGCAATTTGCTTTTTTTGCAGGACGGCCTGGGCCGATCTCAATTTTACTTCTGCCTTTTTATAAGGTCCCTCGTAGAGGTTTTCATAATCCGCCTGGGAAATTGCCTGGGCTGCCAGCAGTTCCTTACCCCGCCGGTAGCTATTTTGGGCCAACTCATATTCTACCTTCGCGCTGTCCACCTGGGTAATTGCTTCTGTTACCTCGGCGGCCTTATCTTCCGCGGCCAGGCTGACCAGTAACTGGTCTTTTTTAACAAAACTGCCCATATCAACATAAACGGCAGCAACCTTGCCGGCCACTTTGCTTACCAAGTTAGCCCACTGCACCGCTTCAATTTTCCCGCTGAAAGTGATGACCTTTGGTTTGTTTTTTTCGGTAACTGCAGCCTGGGTCGGTGCTTTTTCCCCGGTCGCTTGCCGGTTAGTGCCTGCCGGCTGGTTACACCCATACAAAAATACCAGCGCAGACAACAAAAGCGCGGTTATAACATTTCTTGTTGCCACCCGTGATGTACCCCCATTCAATATTCCTACTCAATATGCAAAAGTTAATTCGCCACGTTCATACAGCTTCCTTCTGTCTCACAAAAAATATTTTTAATTCTAAATAAATAATACTTTGTCGAAATTTCTCTGCATATAACAAAAAACCTGGCCGGGGTGCCGGGCTTTGTCTGTCAAAATATTATGGTTGAAAATATTAAAACAATTTGTTACTTTTGTAAAAAATGCAAGCGTTAGGAGGTACATATGAGCGAACTGCCCTACGCCAGCCCTTTTGAGCGTTTAATTGCCCGGATTATTGATAAAGTGGTTATTACTTTACCCATTTACCTATGGCTTGGCTGGCAAAACAACCAAAAAACCATTGAAACCATAGCCGGCGGTTTTCTGTTGGCAGCTATTGTATTATTGAACATAGTTTGGCACGGTCAAACGGTAGGCAAAAGGGTAATGAAAATCCGTATACAGGCATATAACAGCAAAAAATTACACCCGGGCCGCTACTTGTTGCGGGAATTTGCCTTTACTCTCTACCCGGTTTATTTGCTAACCTATCCTTTAGTTAAAACCGGCTGGTTGTTTTGGATGTTGACCACCATCGTGTTAATACTTATGTACGGCAGAGGTCTGCATGACTATGCCGCCGGCACCGTGGTAATAAAAACGGACCCTGTTGCTGCAACCGGGGAATCATAAGCATTTATTACTAACGCTGTCCTCTATGAACGTCCGGTATAATACAATCAATTGCCCGGTTAGCCGGCCCGGCTTTCCGTCGCCGACAAGCATTTCTCCCCTGCGGGTTACAGGCATGATGCCAAACAAAGAGTTGGTTAAAAAAATCTCCTCGGCGGCAAAAAACTCGGGAATGGTTATCTGCCCCACCGTTAAAGGTAGGTTATTTTTTCTGGCCAAGTTTATAACAAATTCCCTGGTAACCCCCGGCAACAAGCCCTCGCTTTCGCCGGGGGTAATTATGTTTTGATCTTTAATAATAAACAGGTTGCTGACCGTCCCTTCACACAACCGCCCCTTAGTGTTGCAAAACAGCCCTTCAAACCAGTTATTTTTCCTGGCTTGTTCCCTACCCAAAAAATTTTCCAAATAGTTTAAGGTTTTGTGTTTCACCAGTTCTGACTGTTCATTTTTAATTTGTTTTAACAGCCCCACCGCCACACCGGTTTCATAAAACTCCGCCGGGTAGGGTTGTCCCGGCTGCACAGTGATAATTACCCGAGAAGCAATTTTTGCCGCACCCGGTACAGGTTCATCGGCCAGCAAAGTGATTTTCAGTTTGCCCGCCGGCAGCCGGTTGGTTTCCAGCAGGTACTTCACCCATTGAATTAACTGTTCATCCGGCGGCATGGCTAAACGCAAAAACCGCGCTGAAGCGCGCATTCTTCTCAGATGTTGCTTAAGAAACAGCGCTTGGTTGTTTTGAATTAAAATAGTTTCAAAAAGACCGTAACCATAAGCACAGCCCCAGGTTAGAACGCCCGGGCGGTTATTATGTACCGGACGCCCGTCAATCAGTGTAAGGACCATGATAAATGCTCCCTTCAAACCGCAGTGCCCTTAATAATGCCTTTGCCTTATCAAGGGTTTCGTAATACTCGGCAGCGGCATCTGATTTGGCAGTTATGCCTCCCCCCACATGAAAATAGTAGCGCCCTTTTACTTTGATAACGGTTCTGATAACAATGTTCAAATCTGCCCTGCCGTCCAGGCCGATATAACCAAGGGAACCGGTATAAATGCCCCGGCGCACCGGTTCCAACCGGTCAATAATTTCCATGGCTTTAATCTTGGGCGCACCGGTTATAGAACCACCGGGAAAGGCCGCCTTTAATAAATCGAAAATTCCTTTATTGCCGGGCAGCTGCCCCCTTACAGCGGCAACCAAATGGTGGACGGTTGAAAAAGTTTCTATTCGATAGGGCATTTCAGCCTCTACCGATCCGATTTCGCAAACTTTGCCCAGGTCGCTTCGGGATAAATCCACTATCATGGTTAACTCTGCCCGGTCCTTGTCACTGTGCTTAAGAGCCAGGTAGTTTTGCAAATCCTCTGCTTCATTGGCACCCCGGGGCCGGGTGCCTTTAATAGGACAGGTTATTACCTGCCTCTGATGATTTAATTGTAAAAAGCGTTCCGGTGAAGAACATACCACTTCAATAGCCGGAAACTTTAAGTAGGCAGACTGAGGAGCCGGACTGATAGATTTAAGATCTTGAAATAATTGCCAGCTGTCCATAGCTGATTGCAGCTCAAAACGCTGGGAGAGATTGACCTGAAAAATATCCCCGTTTAAAATGTGTTCAACAGCCTGCCTTACCCGCTCCCGGTAAGATTGTCCGGTAAAGTTAGCCCGCAGGTTGACGGGCGGCTGTCCGGTTGCTTTGCCGGCCGCACCGCTGTTGTACTGTAATAACTCCCGCAGCCAAGCGGCCCTTGCCCTGGCCCGGACTGCTGCCTTTGCTCCGCTTGCTGCCGGGTGGCCGGTAGAAACGATAATTTTTTGCCCGGTCAAGTGATCCGCCACCAGCACCACATCATATAAACCAAAACAAAGATCCGGGGTTTGCAGATCATCCGCCGCTGCAGCAGGCACCTGTTCTAATTGCCGCCCCAGGTCGTAACTGAAAAAACCCACAGCCCCACCGGTGAATGGAATTTCTGGTATTACCTCTAATGGCTCTAACCTTGCCAAGCAGTTTTTCATGACATCCAGGGGGTTGCCCGCTACCGATGTCTGCCCCGGTTTATGCCGCCACTGGACAGTAGTTAAACCGTTTTTTGAAACAATTACAGCGTAAGGGTCAGCCCCCAAAAAAGAAAACCGTTCTTCTCCGGCGGGCTGTCCGGTAGCCAGCAGAAAACTATAAGGCAACTCTTTTAGGCTGGCAAACAATTGGTCAACCGTTTTATCTGTGTGAAATTCCACCAGTAAAGGTTTTCTAATCATGCCACTTACCGCCCTTAATATTTAAAAAATTTGCCAGTAAAACTTTTCCCCGGGGCGTTAGCACGGATTCCGGGTGAAATTGTACCCCTTCCACAGTATAAAACTTATGCCGCAAGCCCATAATTTCACCTTTGCCGGTCCAAGCCGACACTTCTAAATCATCCGGCAGGCTTTGCCTGTCGACACCAAGCGAATGATACCTGCCCGCCGCAAAAGGGCTGCTAATACCTGCATAAATGGTCTTGCCGTCATGCCAAACAGGCGAGCTCTGGCCGTGCATTACCTGCGGTGCTCGTACTACTCTGCCGCCAAAAGCCTCCCCGATGCACTGATGCCCCAGACAAACACCCAGCACCGGTATCCGGCCGGCAAAATATTTTACTGCCTCTGTTGAAATACCCGCTTCCTTGGGCGAACAGGGCCCGGGTGATATGACAAGGTGAGTGGGCGCCAAAGCCGCCAACTCTGCACAGGAAATTTTGTCATTGCGAAATACTGTTACATCATGGCCCAGTTCCTTTATATACTGGTAAAGGTTATAAATAAAAGAATCATAGTTATCGATGATAATTACCATGGTCCCTCCGCCCGCAAATGTTTTCTATAGCATTGTACCGGCAGCAAAATAAAAATACCCCCGCCGGGGGCAGCACCTAACTGAACACATCAATAATCAGGCCGGCAATTCTGTCAACCTCAGCCACAATATCTATGTTGGTTTTCTCCTCACTTAACAGCCGCCTGGTTAACTCATCAACCTCTTTATTTATTATCTCTACCCGGGTGTATACCGTACTGTAATTAACACTGCGGTCATGTCGAAGTTTATGATAGTTTTTTAACACAAAGGTCAGATAATCTTTTATACACTTTTTATATTGTATGATGTTTTCTTCCGTGGCCGCCGATTTCAGCTTATTGCCGGCTGCCCTGATTTTTTCCGCCATCTCCCACAAGTGTTGTTGGGCCTGCTCCCTGGTTTGATTTTCCAGTGTGGCGGCAAAGGATTGGCCGGTTCTGGCCCCTGCGGCAGCGGCAGAAAACTTTTGTTTATTTGGATTTTGTTTATGGCCTAAGATTGTAGTAATTTTCACATTGCCTCACCACCTTACGGGCTACCAAGCATGTAATTCGCCACAACCGTCCAAATTCCTTTAGATATACCGTTTCACTGGTTCTTTTAACAAATTAATTTAATTTTGTTAAATTTAATAAATATTTTTGAAGTTAAACCCAGGCAAGTAATGACAAAAATGTTGGACAATATTAGTTTTTTCTGATAAATTTTTATTAAGTCTAATCAAAGGAGGGGTGACAAATGGCCCAGATTGTTCCTGTTAACACAAGGCAGGATATTTTTCCTCAATACTTGGACACACCTATCGGCAACCTGATTGAGTATCACAATTTTAACAAGCACTTTGAGTCTGACAAAAAATACGAACATGCAGAAATTTTAATTGGTATGTGCATGGATAACCGCAAGCGCCTTAATATTCCCGAAAAGTTTGCCTATGTAATCAGAACCGGGGCAGGGAATTTACGCACCTCGGAATTTAAAGTTTCCTATGCTGTGGCTGTAGGCGGTGTAAGAGCTATCGCTTTAATCGGTCATAACAATTGTGGCATGGCCAATTTAAAGGCCAAAGAACAGAAATTTATTGACGGGTTAGTTGAAGTTGGTTGGGACAGACAGGCTGCCCAGGACCATTTTAATCATTTTGCTCCTATGTTTGAAATTGGCAACGAGTTGGATTTTGTTTTGGCCGAAGCCAAAAGATTGCGCCAGCGATACCCCAGGGTATTGGTGGCTCCCATGATGTATCGGTTAGAAGATAATCGCCTGTACCTATTAAAAGAAGAAACCGGCGAAAGATAATACAGTGCGTACAGCCGGGGTTGCAGATCCTGTTTCATAGTCTAAAGTTATAAAAACTGCAAGGGGTCATCAACCATCGGTAATGTTTGTCGACACGGGACGGGGTTAAAAAACCCTGTCTTTTTTTATTTAAAAAACTTTTGGCAGAATGAAGTAAGCCAAACAAGCAAACTCTATATAAAGAACTAAACCAGACTAAAATTCGGGAGGTATGCCAAATGAAACAACAGCTAAAGGAAATCATGACCCCGCAGGTGGCTACTGTAAGCCCGCAACAAACCGTTCAAGAAGCAGCCCAGCTTATGAGTCAATACAACGTGGGATCAGTCCCGGTAGTGGATAACGGCAGGTGTGTCGGTATTGTGACAGACCGGGATATTGCCCTGCGGGCGGTATCGCAAGGACATAATCCGTCCACCACCAAAGTTCAAACCGTTATGACTGCCGGGGTGGTAACCGGCACCCCCCAGATGGATGTTCATGAAGCTGCCAACTTAATGGCCCAGCGACAAATTCGCCGTTTGCCGGTGGTAGAAAACGGCCGGTTGGCCGGCATTGTGTCGCTGGGCGACCTGGCTACTCAAAACATTTACCAAAATGAAGCCGGCCAGGCTTTATCCAGTATTTCCGAACCGGCTGCCCCGACAATGTAAAAGTTTAAAAAACAAACCCGTACCACCTTTTCCGGTGATACGGGTTACTTTATGCATGATTATTATTTTGCCAAATGCCTAAAGACTAGTAGCGGCCGGTTCTGCTGAAGCAATCACGACAATAAACCGGACGGTCGCCGCTGGGTCGGAAAGGTACTTCAGTTTCTATCCCGCAAGCCGCGCAGGTGGCTGCAAACATTTCGCGTTGGGGCCGGCTGTTCCGGGCAAAGCCGCCCTGGCCGTTGTTTCTTTGCTTACGTGCCGCCCTGCACTGGGGGCAGCGCCCGGGATCGTTGGTAAACCCTTTCTCAGCATAGAACTCCTGTTCAGAAACTGAAAAAGTAAAGTCGTTGCCGCAATCACGGCAGGTGAGAATTTTGTCTTGCATGGTATTATGCCTCCTCAATAATTAAATACGCCCTGTACGGTCTTGGGGAATTCACTTATCGTAACCTCCCCTTACCGACAGAGCAATTGAGAAGGATAAATGAACTTAACCTTTGAACCTCGAGCTTATATTATTTTACCTTGAATTAGATAAAATGTAAAACCCAAAAAGTTATTTTTATAATAATTTTATTTATGGCCATCCTGCAAAAGGCTGCAATCCTCATAAAAAATGTTATAATTAAAAGGTATAGTCATTAAAATGCAAGCATAATAACGGAGAAAGGGACAGTAAAGTGAAGTTATTAAAGAAAGTTGTTGTTCATTCCATCTCCCGCAAGACTTTCGGCAAGGCTTTTGATCTTGCCTGCGGCAGCCGGTTAAGCAGGCTTTTAATTAAACCTTACATTCGCTTATATAAAGTGAACCGGGAAGAAATCCGGCATCCCAGCCAGTATAAAAGCCTGACAGATTTTTTTGTCAGAGATATCTGCCCTTCCCTGCGCCCTATAGCAGCCGGCGCTGACGTGGTTGTCAGCCCGGTGGACGGAAAAATTGTTGATCTGGGGGTTGCCAGTCAAAATAAAATTGTTTTGGCTAAAAACAATACCTACTCTATTCCTGAACTGTTGTCTTTTCAAGATGTAGAAGCTTTTCAAGACGGTTACTATTTAAATATTTATTTAAGCCCGAAAAATTATCACCGCATTCACATGCCCTTTGGGGCTAAAGTTGTTAAGCACCGCTATGTTCCCGGTAAGGTATTCCCGGTTAATAACCTGGGCGTTTCCACCATTAAAGATTTGTTTGCCAAAAACAGGCGAACCTGTACCGTTTTTCAGACTGCCACCGGTCGCAAATTTGCCTTGATTAAAGTGGGGGCCTTGGGTGTCGGCAAGATTGTATCTAATTTTCAAGTGGGCCAGGCAATTAATAAAGGGGACGAAATCGGCAGATTTGAATTTGGCTCTACGGTTATTTTATTATTTGAAAAAAACTGCTTTCTGCCGGATAAACAATTAGCCCCTGGCTTAGAAGTGAAAATGGGGCAAAAAATCGGCATCATTATTTAAGGCAAAACAAGACGGGGTAAACAACACCCCGTCCCAGAGTGTAGACAAACATTATCGGTATCGGTGGTTTATGATCCCCTTTGGCTCCGGTCTACGCACCGACAGCACTATGATTCGCTACAGTCGCCCTTGGGGTCGCCTCAAACGGCCCCTCCTGGCCCGGTTCGGCTGGCGCCCACATCCTGTGGGCGCCCCCCAATGGCTCCTTTCGCTCATCAAGTGCTGTTACCGGCGCTTCGACAAGTCGCCGGCAGGAGATCATAAAACCTCCTCGCTTTGTTTTACAACCTTTGTCTACAGTCTGAGACAGGGTAAACAACACCCCGTCCTGTTATTTATATGGCATCATGCAGCGCTTGCTCTGCCTGAATAATTTGGTTTTTGGTCATGCCCATTTTCAACAGCCTTATTGTAAGTGCTTCGGCCCATAATTGACATTTATCATATATTTTTTTGTATTTTTTTGCTAAATTTTTGTATCTCTTAGCCCGATCCTGGCTGTTGGACATTAGTATGCTCATAATAAAACGTCCCTTGACGGCATCCTCCCGGTTAAGCGAGAGATAATCACTGTTTAAGAACGCCACCACATCCTGGTAATAGGCTTCGAATTCCTCATAGGGTATTTCGGTGTCCATGTTTAAATATTCCTTCATTTGCTCAAAATACTTTTCCATACTCCTCTTCCCCTTCTTGAACAATCTGTAGTTCCACGCTACACCTTTTCTATTTTAAACGATTGTTTGCCTTCTGACCACTGCATTTTAGCCCGGGAAAAAAAATCTAAGATGCTTGTCAGTCAAAAAAACCATGCCTTTACAGAGTAACTAACTTAGTCCTGTTGTGTTCCCTTGGCCAGCAGGCTGTGGCTGCGGCCATACAAAAGGTAAACAACCACTCCGACAGACAGCCAAAGGGCAAACATTTTCCAAGTTGCCGCCGGCAGGCTGAGCATCAGGTAGCCGCAGAAGAAAACAGCCAACAACGGCACCAGGGGAACCGCCGGACAGGTAAAGGCTCTGGGAACATTGGGGTGAGTTTTACGCAAAATTAACACAGCAACCGCCACCAAAACAAAAGCGGTCAGAGTACCTATGTTCACCAGGTGGGCCAACGTACCCAGGGGAACCAGGGCTGCAATGGCAGCACAGGCCAAACCGGTTACCCAGGTGCTGGTGTACGGGGTTTGGTGGATCGGGTGTACTTTGGCAAAAAAGGTGGGCATCAGGCCGTCCCGGCTCATGGCAAAAAATAAACGAACCTGCCCGTACAGCATCACCAGCAAAACGGTTGTCATACCGGTAATTGCACCCAGAGAGATCAACCCGGCAAACCAATCCTGACCAATGGTACTCATGGCAAAAGCCACCGGAGCTGCTACGTTTAACCGGTGGTAGGGAACCATGCCGGTTAAAACGGCAGATACCACAATGTATAAGAGAGTGCAAACCGCCAGGGAACTGATAATACCGATGGGTAAATCACGTTTAGGATTTTTAACTTCTTCAGCCGCCGTCGAAACAGCGTCAAACCCCAGATAAGCAAAGAAAATGGTGGCCGCTCCGGTCATCACGCCGCCAAAACCGAAAGGCATAAAGGGTGTCCAGTTGGCCGGTTTAACATACCACACGCCTACGGCAATAAATACTAAAATAACAGATATTTTTATAAAAACCATAATGTTATTTACCCGGGCGCTTTCCCGAATCCCTTGGGACAGCAGCCAGGTGATTAATAAAATGATTACAAAGGCCGGCAAGTTGAATACGGCACCCGGCGCACTGCCGGGAGACCCGCTTAAAGCCACCGGCAGTTTAAACCCAAAGCCGGCCATCAGGTTCTGGAAGTACCCGGACCAACCAACACCAACTGCCGAAACCGCCAAACCGTATTCTAAAATTAAATCCCAACCGATCAGCCAGGCAACCCCTTCACCCAGGGTAAAATAGCTGTAGGAGTATACACTGCCCGCAATGGGCACGGTGGAAGCAAACTCGGCATAGCACAATGCCGCAAAAACACAGGCCAAACCGGCCACAATAAAGGATAACACCAGCGCCGGCCCTGCGTGTTCCGCCGCCGCGACACCGGTCAGCACAAAAATGCCTGTCCCGATAATAGCTCCAATACCCAACAGGGTTAAATCCAAGGGACCCAGGACCTTTTTCAGTTGTTGTTTTTGGGACGTTAACAGCAGCTCCTCTAATGATTTTTTGCGAAAAATATCCATATTTTCCTCCTACACCGTCAAATATATCGACTTAATTTTATATTTTTCGCCATAGCATGTCAAAATAATTATTAATAAATTGCACAGTATAGGCGGCAAATATTAGACAATCGGCGGTGACCCTCCGCAGGCAGCCGGGTTAAAAAATTTAAGCCCGGGTCCTGCTGTTGCAAGACCCCGGGCTTTAAAAATTGTCGGCCCATTTCACCAGCGGTAATTCAAAGGGATGGGCAAAACAGTCGTCCTTCGGTCTAATACGCAAGGTATACCCGGAAGTGCCACGAATAAGCACAATATTGGTTTCGTATTCATAAACGCTTTCAGCCACTTGACGCTTGAATATTAAAGGCATCAAGGTTACTTGAGCCAGCCCGTGGTCACTGACTTTTCCATAAACTACTTCCACCACGATGTCTCCCGGTCGTATCGGACCCAAGAAAACTTCCGCCAGTATCAATATTTCAGCGTTTTCTTTTAAAAGCGGCGGCTGCTCAACACGGACAGCACGGAATGATATTTGGTGCCAGTTTTCTGTTAAAAACTTTTTCATCTCCTGCACCCGCACCGCTAACCGGTAGCTGTCTGCACTGAAGGCTTCCCCCCGGCCGGCTGCCGGCAGGTAAAAGCGCTGGGTATACTCCTTAACCATGCGCTCGGTGCTAAATTGCCAGGGTATAGTGGCTAAACAATCCTTCATGCGCCGCACCCATTCCCTGGGAACTCCCTCCACCCGCCTGTAATAATAAGGAACAATAACCTGCTCCAACAGGTCAAACAGCGATCTGGCATCTTCCCTGTCCTGCACTTCTTCATTTTCATAGTCCCTAGCCGTACCGACGGCAAAACCGTTCTCCCCGTTGTATGCTTCCGGCCACCAGCCATCCAGTATGCTGCAATTAATAACACCGTTTACCGCTGCTTTCATGCCGCTGGTACCGCTGGCTTCCAGCGGGCGGCGGGGTGTATTTAACCATACATCCACCCCCTGCAGCAAATGGCGGGAAACATTGATATCATAGTCCTCTACAAAAACAATTTTGCCTTTAAAGGGTTCCTCGGCAGAAACCTCATTGATCATTTTAATAAGCTCCTGCCCGGGCTGGTCAGCCGGGTGAGCCTTACCGGCAAAAATGATCTGCACCGGCCGCTCCGGGTTATTTACTAACCGGGCCAGCCGTTCTTTGTCGGTAAATAACAAGTAAGCACGTTTATATGTGGCAAAACGCCTGGCAAAACCGATGGTTAAAACATCTTTGCTCAAATAACCGGCGCACTCACGAATAAGTTCCAAGGGTTGGAAATTCCTGTCCATGCGACGGTAAATATTATTTTGCACAAATTTAATCATGCGGCCTTTTAAAACCTGGTGGGTTTCCCACAACTCTTGATCAGGTATACTGTACACATTTTGCCACCGGTGCGGGTCGGATATATTGCCGGCCCACTCCGGCCCTATATATTTTTCAAATAATTTCCTTATTTCCGGTGCTACCCAGGTTTCTGTGTGAACCCCGTTGGTAATTGCATGAATAGGCATTTCTTCCAATGGAATGCCGGGATATAAATGCGAAAACATTTTTTTCGTGACAACTCCGTGCAATTTGCTGACCCCGTTGGTATATGCCGCATGGTTAAGGGCCAATTTGGTCATGTTAAACCCCTGGCGTCCTTCATCCCATCCCAGAGCCAGCAAGCCGTCCCGATCGGTTTTTAAATCACCGTAAAATTCGCCCAGATAGCGTTCCACCATATCTGCACTGAAAACATCATGGCCCGCCGGTACCGGAGTATGCGTGGTAAATACGGTATTGGAGCGGACTACCTCCCGGGCAGCGGCCAGGGACAACCCGCGCTGGACATATTCCCGCAAACGTTCCAGCACGGTTAAGGCAGCATGCCCTTCATTCATGTGCCAGGCCGTCGGGTAAATACCCAACCGGCGGAGCGCCTTTACCCCACCGATGCCTAGTATAATTTCCTGGCAGATGCGGGTATCCTGGTTACCGCCGTAAAGTTTAGCTGTCAACAACCGGTCTTCCCGGCTGTTTTGGGCTAAATCTGAATCCAGAAAATAAATAACAGTCCTGCCTACCTGCAGCTGCCATACTTTAATATAGACATCCCGCCCGGGCAAACGCACTGAAATGATAACCTCACCGCCCTCAGGAAGAGCAGCGGGGGTAACCGTCATCTCATTAAAATCCATAAAGCAATAATGGGCTTCCTGCCTTCCTTCCCGGTTAATGCGCTGACAAAAATAACCTTGTTTATAAAGTATACCTACCCCTACAAAGGGTAACCCCAAGTCGCTGGCCGATTTGCAGTGATCTCCTGCCAGCAGTCCCAGGCCGCCGCTGTATACCGGGTTGGACTCGTGGACACCAAACTCAGCTGAAAAATAAGCAACCAGTTGACTGGTTTGTTCCGGGTAGGTTTTTTGGTACCAGGTTTCACCCTGCATATACTTATCAAAATCGGCCAAAACACTGCTGTAAATTGCCAAATAGGCCGGATTGGCAGCAGCTTTTTGTAATTTTTCCGTATCTGCATAAAGTAAAAATTTAACAGGGTTATGATTGACTTCCTCCCACAAACGGGCATCCAGCGAGCTGAACAACAGCTCGGCCTGCGGGTGCCAGCTAAACCAGAGATTGCGGGCCAGTTCCTTTAACCTGCAAATTTGCTCCGGCAAATCCGGAATCACCGATACAGTGCGAAAGGAATACATATTCCTCCTCCTTTACCCGCATGATTAAAACATGCTTTATAACTATGAATTTGCCAGGCATTTTAACACAAATAAATAATTATTAATATAATTTATTCGTTAATTTTTCGTGCCGGTAAATGTAATGATAATCTCCACTATTTCTGATCGGGTCCCCAAGCGCACCGGCGGGCCCCATGTACCGTAGCCCGAGGAAACAATAACCTGCAGGTTTTCCTTGGCCAGGTAACCGTAATCCACCTCATAGATCCGCCTGGTAATAAGCTGATTGGGAAAAAATTGTCCCCGATGGGTATGACCCGATAACTGCAGGTCAACCCCGGCCAGCCTTGCTTCCTCCAGATTAACAGGTTGGTGGTCCAATAAAATTATCGGTTTATCTTTAGCTGCGCCAGCCAGCAAACTTGCCAAGGGCTTGCGTTTTTGCGACACATCATCTCTGCCCACCAGACAAACACCGGCAATTTCTACCGCTTCGTCTCTTAAAATAACAATATTGGCTTCTTTAAGGGTTTTGATGATTTCACTTAAGTTGCCGGTATAATATTCGTGGTTGCCCAGTACGCCGAACACACCATATTTAGCTTTAATATGCCGCAGAATTTCTTTTTCTTTTGTCAGCACGCTAATGTCTTTATCATCAAAAATATCTCCGGTCAGCACCACCAGATCTGGGTTTAAGAGGTTAATGCGGCGCACCATTGTTTCTACATAATCCCGAGGTTTAGCACTGTCGATATGAATATCCGACAGCATGACTATGCGCAGCTGACCGGCCGCTTTAGGTATGTTAATATCATACCGCTGCAAGTTAATCTTTTGGGCGCCGGCGGAACCATATAAAATTGCTGTCAAAATAAGCAGGTAACAAGCAGTTATCAAGGGTTTGCTTTTAATCAGCAACCCCAGTACAGCAACCAAGGTGGCATAATAAAAAAACACCAGCCAGTAATTGCCTATTTGTTCCCAGCCTTTGTACAGCCATCTGCTCAGCAGCGGTGAACAGGCTAAAAAAAGAAACACTGCCCAATATGAGGCTTTAAGCCACCCGGCTGTTTTGTCAACTTTTAAAAGATGATATAACTGTTGGCCGATCAGCCAGTTGAAAAAAGTGTAAAGGGTAAGTATTAAGTAAAACCACCAGCGCATAGCATGCCCCTTTTCTGATGCAGAAATATTGTCCTCTGATTGCTTGAATACTTTCGTGCCGGGTACCAAAAAAGGGCGAACTCTCGCTCTTTTGGCTAACCCTCGATATCTTCCGGAAACAGCTTGTCTGTTACACCGCCGGTCATAATACGGGAAGCTGCCCGGCGGTACGCTTTATCAATAATATCTTTGGCATACCGGGTATTACCCAGTTGGGCCAGCTCAGGCTGCCGGGAAATAAAAATGTTGTATAGCTTGGTTGCCGCCTCCGGCGTTAAGGTAAGTTGGTAATCCTCAGCGAATCGCAGCGCCACATCCAGCAATTCTTCCGGCGTATAATCAGGAAACTCCAGCCGGTAACTGATTTTAGCGGATATATCAGCATCACCTAACAGGGCCGACAACTCCTCTTGCGTGCCGGACAGGACAATCATGGTTTCACGGGCGTCTAACATTACTTGTAAAACTTCCTTCCCCAGGTTAGCTATTTCGGTCACCTGGTCAACATAAATAATACCACCCTGAGCTTTTTCTACCAAACCTTTCACCCTTTGCAAGACTTCCTGCCAGGACCGGCCTCGCAAGTCAGATTTGTGCACCCCAAAAAGCTGGTCTTTGCGCAGTATTTGCAGCCGGTATAACATTTCCCCCAGCAAACGTGCCAGCGCAACCTTACCGGTACCGGGGCTGCCAATAAATACAAAATTGACCGGTTGTCCGGCAAGTTCTCCTGCCAAGGCCATGCTGCCTATTTCCTCAACAGCATGCTTAAATTTTACGAGACCCGGCAATTCCTCCAAATCCCTCAGGGTTGCTTCAATAATCGGGTTTACCATGACTTCCTCCTTTCTGTACAGGCCATTGGCATGAAATTTTACAATGTTTTTTCTTTAACTGATATTGTATCCTTTAATTAGACAATACAAAAGCATATTAACATTAAAATTGGAAAAGATTTGTGTGGGTAAAGATTAGTTGCTATCCGAGGTGTTGTTTGTTGAAAAGCCGGTCGTACCGTGCAAGGATATGGGAATTGGATATGCTAAGAGGCATAGCTGTTATGCTAATGGTTTTTTTTCATATTATATATGACTTGCATGAATTTTTTCAGTTCCCTGTTTCTTATGCAGCAGGACCTGTCTACTACATTGGTAAAGCTGCCGCAGTATTATTTATTGGCGTGGCAGGGATCAGTTGTACCCTGAGCCAAAACAACACCAAGCGCGGGCTTAAACTGCTGGGTGGGGGCTTAGGCATTACTTTGGTAACCTCCCTGATCATACCTGGCGCTTATATTGTTTATGGTATTCTTCACTTTTTGGGCAGTGCCGTGCTGCTTTATAATATTATACAGAAAGCGCACCCCGGCCTGTTGTCGGTCTTGGGTACGGCCACCATTGGCACAGGCTTTTACTTACAGCATACCGGCATAACCGGCAATAAATTTTTAATTCCCCTGGGTTTACCGGGGCCGGACTTTACTTCGGTTGATTACTACCCGCTCATACCATGGTTGGGCGTGTTTCTATACGGGATGGCAGCAGGAAAAACCTTATATAAAAAAAAAGCAAGCCTTTTTCCCGCTGCTCCACTACAGCATAACATAATAAATACCTGGGGACGCCATTCCCTGTTCATCTATCTTGTTCACCAGCCTGTTATTTTAACTCTGTTATTGCTCCTTTTTCCCAACCATAATGTTTTTTTCCACAAATAACGCCTAGTTGAAAAAAGCGGTTGTAAACTTCTTGTTCACGGCTTTGTCAGCCTAACAGCCCGCCGGTTGTTAACCCAGTTGGTTAACTGCCTGGATTATGCCCGAAATGCTGGAACTGGACAATATTTTATAAGGCTTGCCTTCCTTTTTGCAGAGTTTTTTGACACTAAGGCAAGCATTATGGCTATTGCAGTCAATGGGACAAAACACTACATCGCATCGTTTAATTTTGTTAATTAAAGCCCTTTCCCCGCCTTTCATGTAGCCGTCCAGATATTCAAACCGACAGCCATGCTGTTCTACAATCTGTTTATAGTGGGCTTTAAATTTGGTTATGCCGCCCACCATTAATATGCGTTTAAAACAACAACATTCGCTGCAGTGACGGGAGCAAGGCGTTGGCCCCATTAACCCTGCATTTTGATTACCCTTTTTTTCTATTGAAGACATGGCCGCTCCTCCTTATTGATAATGATAATCTTTATCATTTATTGGTTATTATACAAGCCGGCCGCATTATCTGTCAACCGGCAGAAGTTTTGGAAGTATCCAGGTTAATAATATTCTCGTTGCCACCGTAGGCTTGAACCCGGTTTCTGCCCCGGGCTTTGGCCCGGTAAAGTGCCAGGTCGGCTTTTTTAAGCAACTCTGGCAGGTCCCGCCCGTCCTCCGGGTAAGCGGCTACCCCGGCACTAACGGTCACTTGCCAGCCGTCCTGCCAATTCAGGTTTGCTACCGCTGCCCTTATTCGTTCCGCCACTTCAAGGGCTACTTGACGGCTTGCCCCCGGTAAAACAAGCACAAATTCTTCCCCGCCGTACCTGGCAACACTGTCACCTTGGCGCAAATGCGCTTTCATGACACTGGCCACCCGAACCAGTACTTGATCGCCGGCCGGGTGCCCAAACTCATCATTAATTTTTTTAAAATGATCAAGGTCGAGCATAACCAGCGCCAGCCGGCTGTTTTTATAATGGGCCAGGATAAATTCTTGACTCGCCACATCGTACAAGGCACGCCGGTTATAAACCTTTGTTAATTCATCCAGCCGGGCCAAATTTTCCATTCGTTCGTATAACCCGGCATTCTTTAAACTGATACCGATTTGCGTAGCTGCCAGCATGATAATTGCCATTTCATCATGGTTAAAATCCTGCAAAGCGGGCGCTTCCAGAATAACCAGACCGGTCGTTTCCCCCTGGACAACCACCGGCACCAGCAGGACAGAGCGCAGATAAAATTTTTTCAAAAAATCATTGGCTAAACGTTTGTCCAGCAGAGTATTTTTAATTACTGCCATTTCCTGCTGCTGTACTAATTGAGTTGTGACAGCCGTTCCTAATTCCAGTTTCCCCGGCAATTCATTCCTGGTTGAGCCCAAAATGATAAAATCTCCCTGACAATTTAACTCTGCAATACTGATATGGTTGTTGGGCCAAATGGATTTTAGCTCTTGCAAAGCCTTTTGTATCACTTCACTTACCCGCAGGGCAGCATTAAAGTGGTGGCTCAAACGGTGGAGAGCCAGCAGGCGCCTGTCCATCTGCCGGTGCTGCTGGGCAAGCCGGGTGCTTAGCACAGATACCAGCAGCAGCCAGATGATCTGCCAACTGTAACTGTCCCAATGACCGCCAAAATACACGGCACCACTGAATAATAGCCCGTTAGCAACCAGCCAGGGCCAGCCTGCTAAGCCAAACCGCATAGCCAGTAAGACAGCATTAACCAAAAACAATCCCAGAAAATGAGGTTGGAAATTCACCATTAAAGAAAGTATGCCCCAGATTAAAACAAAATCCAGGCTGCTGGACAAATATTGCCATCCTTTTACCCCATAGTTGCGGTAATATTTTTCTATCCAGAAACAATATATGACCGCCAGTGCAACCGCTGTTCCCTGTCCAGGGCTGATTGCATTAAATTGCACCAGCAACGTCCATATCAACAGGCCGCTGCCCACCAACACCTTGCGCAGCCTGCCGATAAAAAGCTCCACTTCCAGTTGATTAATGTCCTGCAGGTTAAAATTATGACGGGATAACATAGCAAACTCCTTTTAGGTTGCAAGTGTTTGAACCGTCTACCCAGGGTTGACGTCCCCGGCACACATCATGGCCGGATTATGTTTGACCAGATCGGTAAAAACTTTTACCATTACAGGATCAAATTGGGTGCCCGCTGCCTGCTGCAGTTCCCGGACGGCGGCCGCCACAGGCAAGGCGGCCCGGTAAGACCGCTGCGAGGTCATAGCATCCCAAGCGTCTGCAATACTGACCAAGCGTGCCGTATAGGGTATGGACTCTCCCTTTAGTCCTTCGGGATACCCGCTGCCGTCATAACGTTCGTGATGGTAAAGCACCACATTCAGGGACTCTTTGAGAAAATCTATGGGGGCCAGGATGCGGGCACCGGTGGCAGGGTGTTCCTTAATGGCTTGAAATTCCTCCTGCGACAGACGTCCCGGCTTGTTCAGAATGTATTCGGGTACGCCGATCTTACCAATATCATGCAAAATAGCACCAAAGTGAATATGGGTTAATTCCTCACCGGACAGCCCCAGCCCCTCACCCAGCGCCACTGCATACCTGGCCACATTTCGAGAATGGTTGCGTGTATAGGCATCCTTGGCATCTATGGCCGAGCTTAAGGCAGAAATGCTCTTTAAATAAACGTCTTGCCTGCCATACTCAATTTTCATCCGGGTATTGTCTAAAATAAATGCTGCCTGGCCGGCAAAAGCCAACACCGTTTTACGGTCATGGTCTGTATATTCTATGCAATGATCGTCTTGTCCCTGGTGCCGGTGCATTAAAATAAGCACACCGATTACCGCTTGGTCTACTTGCAGCGGCACTGCCATTAAGGAACGTAAGGCAACATCCCTTTGCTGCAAGGGGCTGAAAGCTGGATGCCGACAGTTTAGCTTCACCACCTGTGAAACAAAACAGGGCTGTACCAGATGAGCATGTCTTTGTAAATAAGCTGTCACCGCATCCGCAAACTCTCCTCTGGCAGCAATCACCTGTAAACGGTCAGAAGTGCGGTGCGCCTGCAAGATTAAGCCTGCTTCGCTACCGGTTATTTTCATGGCCATATCCAGAATAGCTTCTACCGTACCTTCAAAATCACAGGTCTTAATTAAATCCGTCAAAATGCCGTGCAGAAAACTGATTTCCCTAACTTTGCTGCGCAGCAGCTGATTTGTCTGAAGCAGCTCTTGATTTTGCCGTTCCAACTGCTGCATGCGCCAGAGAAGTTCCGAGCGCTTTGGCTGCCGTTTTTTTTTCAGCTTTAACATTGAAATAACGCTCACCTCATGTCATTATGATAATGATTATCATTATCATAAACAAGGTTTGCCTTTTTGTCAACCCCTGGTTATACACCCGTAATTTACCTGGCGCCACTCCGGCATATTCCGGCAGTCAACGCAAATAATAACAGTATGATTATGAAGCGATTTCTTATTTACGGCATGCTGGGATGGTCTATGGAGGTATTATGGACAGGCTTTTTGTCTGCACTGGCCGGGGATTGGCGTTTGACATCCACTACTTATCTCTGGATGTTCCCTATTTACGGCCTGGCGGTACTTCTTGAACCGTTGCATCACAATATCCGTTCGCTTCCCTGGTGGCTGCGGGGTTGTATCTGGGTTGCTGCCATTTGGTTAATTGAGGCTGGCAGCGGGTTTGTCATCAAAACCATTACCGGTAAAATTCCCTGGGACTATACCGGGCAGTCCCCCTGGCAAATAGCGGGGCTGATCCGGCTGGACATGGCGCCGCTGTGGTTTATAGTGGGCTTTTTATTTGAACGGCTGCATGATTTTCTGGTGCATAAGGTTGCGTTACAGTAAAATGCCGTTGCTAAAAGTAACGGCCAGGGTGTTGACAAACATTATCGGTGGTTTATGATCCCCTTTGGCTCCGGTCTACGCACCGACAGCACTATGATTCGCTACAGTCGCCCTTGGGGTCGCCTCAAACGGGCCATCCTGGCCCGGTTCGGCTGGCGCCCACATCCTGTGGGCGCCCCCCCAATGGCTCCTTTCGCTCATCAAGTGCTGTGACCGGTGCTTCGACAAGTCGCCGACAGGGGATCATAAAACCACCTTGACATTGTTTTGCAGACTTTGTCTACAGTCTGGCCGTTGCTAAAAACAACGGCTATTTTATTGCTTGCTCTGAGATTTAAGGTGGATTTATAATTAAAAGCATCAACGTATTGGCTGATGTCGAAGGTTGTGAGGAAGATACATGTTGTTTAACTTTCAAAACATCAACTATACCCTTGGCGGCAACCCGGCCCGCCAAATTAACCTTACCGGTTCATTAGCCGCCGGCAATGTTCTGGTGGTGCGGGGAGCTTCCGGTGCCGGCAAATCAACTTTGCTGAGGGCCTTGGCAAAACTGCAGCCCTGCCACGGTGAGGCATTTTTACTCGGACAGAGTTGGCACCACATACCGCCCCCCGTCTGGCGGATCAAGGTCCACTACCTGGCCCAACAGCCGGCCCTGTTTGACGGCAGCGTGGCCGATAACCTGGCAAAGCCCTTTACCACAAACCTGGGCAGCAAGCATAAATTTGACCCCGACCGGGCAAAAGCTCTGATGCAGGAACTGTTGCTGGATGAAAAGCTATGGCTGCAGGATGCCCAAACACTTTCCGGCGGCGAAGCTGCCCGGGTAGCTTTTATCCGGTCCCTTCTGATCGAGCCCCGGGTTTTATTATTGGATGAACCAACGGCCGCTCTGGACGAAGCGGCCAGAAGTGCTTTTTACAAACTCTTGTCCCGCTGGCTCAGAGAACCAAACCGGGCCGTCCTGCTGGTATCGCACATTAATGATTATCATATTTTGCCAAATGTATCCTTTATCGATATTTCGCCCGCCTAAGGAGATGTCTAAGTTGGAAAGCACCGCCATACCCATTTCCAACCTGCAGCTGGCCTTTTCAGTGCTGCTGGTGCTGATTACCGGGTTAATTTCCGCTCTTTTAAAGCTGGGGCTGCTTAAATCTTTGCTTTGGGGAACCGTTCGTACCTTTGTGCAGCTTACCCTGGTGGGCTATGCCCTGACGTATATTTTTAAAGTCAATAATTTAGGGCTTATTATTGTTATTATCACCCTGATGTGTTATGTTGCTTCCAGAACAGCAGTTAAAAGAACCCCCAACGTGCCCCATTATCCCTCACTGCTGGCTTTTATATCTCTTTTAGCCAGCACTTACCTGGTTGGCACCCTGGTTACAGTTTTGATTATTGCCCCGGACCCCTGGTACTCAGCCAAAATTGTTATTCCCATTTTCGGTATGATTCTTGGCAATTCTATGAACGGCATTGCTCTCTCCCTGGATCGTCTATACGCCGAAGCCAGATCCCGCTCAGCTGAAATTGAAGCTATGTTAACCTTTGGGGCTACCCCCTGGGAGGCTGCGCGCAGCAGCGTGCGGGAGGCACTGCGGGCAGGTATGACACCTACCATTAATTCTTTAATGGTGGTGGGCCTGGTAAGTTTGCCCGGCATGATGACCGGACAGATTCTGGGCGGCGCTGACCCTAATGAGGCTGTGCGTTACCAAATAGTTGTTATGTTGATGATTACCGCCGCTGTCGCTATCGGTTGTTTAATTCTGGTGGGGCTTTCCTATAAAAAATTGTTTAATGAGGACGGGGCTTTGCAACCCTTTCTTCGTCAGAGCAAAAAATAGCACCATTAAACTTGCCAGGGATAAAAATGTACAAGTAAACATTGACAGGAAGCATATACAAGATTATTATTAAGGTAACAATATTTTCTTTTTAAAGGGGAGTAGCTTTTACAACAAAGTCGTCATGACGGGCTCCGGCTCCGGCTTTGTTGGCAACGCTTAAGTTGTTAGCAAGACCTTTACCCTGCTGGTAAAGGTCTTTTTTATTGCACAAGCAACCTTTACCAGCAAATGGTACAGGTTGCTGCTCTTTTTTTAGGAAACAATAGTTTTATACAAGAAGGAGGAATACGTTTATGGAAGTGTTTTCAGTAGAATTTTTTTCTGCTCTGCTGGCCATCATTATTATTGATTTAGTATTAGCCGGCGACAATGCCATTGTAATCGGCCTGGCCGCCAGGAATTTACCTGCCGAGCACCAAAAACAAGTTATTGTTTGGGGAACCGTGGGGGCTGTGGTGGTGCGTGCAGTGGCTACCCTGGCAGTGGTATGGCTGTTGAAAATCCCCGGTCTGTTGCTGGTCGGCGGCATCCTGCTTATTTGGATAGCTTATAAACTCTTAATTGAAGAAAAAAACCACGAGCATATGAAAGCACATGACAATCGCTGGGCCGCCATTCGCACCATAATTATTGCAGATGCCGTGATGGGATTGGATAACGTGCTGGCGGTGGCGGGTTCAGCCCACGGCAGTTTCTTACTGGTCGTCCTTGGCTTGCTCATCAGTGTGCCTATTATGGTTTGGGGCAGTACTTTTATTATTAAATGGATGGAACGTTTCCCTTTTATCATTTATATCGGCTCCGGCGTTATTGCTCTGACCGCTGCCAAAATGATTATTGACGAACCTTTTTTGAAAGTCTTTTTCGCCGCTTATCCCTTGCTCAAGTATGTCTTAATAACGGTTATTGTAGGCGGTGTTTTGCTGGCAGGAAAAGCTAAGAAACAGAAAAACTTATCATGCCGGCAATCCTAATTACTATGGTAAATTATCCAATAAGTGCTATTCAATGAGGTCATAATGGACAATAAATTTATCCTTTCAAGCATTATCTTTATTCTTACTTATGCCTTAATTGTTTCGGAAAAAATTAATCGTACAGTGGTAGCACTGGCCGGAGCAGTGGTGGTTTTGTTTGCCGGCTTAGTTACCCAGGATAAAGCAGTTGAATATATTGATTGGAACACCATCGGCCTGCTGGTGGGTATGATGATTATTGTCGGCATCACCCGCCGCACCGGTGTCTTTGAATACCTGGCCCTTAAGTCGGCCATCAAAGCGAAAGGCGACCCGATGACCATTCTTATATTTTTGTCCGTCATTACAGCTGTAGCTTCAGCCTTTTTGGACAATGTGACAGCTGTCCTGCTGGTGGTACCGGTAACCTTTTCTATTTGCAAAGAACTGCAAATTAACCCGATTCCTTTTATTATTACGGAAATCCTGGCCTGCAACATTGGCGGCACCGCCACCCTCATTGGTGATCCGCCTAATATTATGATTAGCGGCCCGGCCGGCATATCTTTTATGGAATTTATTTATAACCTGGGTCCCATAGCGGTAGTTGTATTTATTGTCACGGTGGCCATACTGCGAATCATTTACCGTAAAGATTTACAAGCAGACCATGAACTGATGGAAAAAATAACCCAACTTAACCCGGCAGAACAAATTAAAGATAAAAAACTGTTAACTAAGTGCTTATGGGCATTGGGGCTTACCATTTTAGGTTTTGGACTGCATGCCCTGATTCATCTGCCCACTGCCACCATTGCTCTGGGCGGCGCCGTACTGTTAATGCTGATGACCAGAGAAGAACCGGAACATGTGCTGGAAAGCGTAGAGTGGCCCACTATTTTTTTCTTTGTAGGCTTGTTTGTGCTGGTTGGCGCCCTGGAAGAAAACGGGGTTATTCACTGGGTGGCAGAAAGTGCTTTGCATTTGACCGGCGGGGAGATCGTTACCACCGGGTTGTTAATCCTCTGGCTGTCTGCCCTGGCATCCACCTTTGTGGACAATATACCCTTTGTGGCCACCATGATTCCTTTATTGCTGCAGATGGGGCAAATGGGCGGTATTGCTGACTTAAATCCTCTCTGGTGGTCCCTCGCCCTGGGGGCCTGCCTGGGTGGCAACGGTTCTCTGGTAGGAGCTGCCGCCAATGTTATTGTGGCCGGTATGGTGGAAAAAAGAGGGTATCACCTGGGTTTTTTATCTTTTATGAAAATTGCTTTTCCGTTGATGCTTTTGTCAATAATCATGGCTACCGTTTATCTGCTGCTGTTTATTTACTAGAGCTGTTACCAACCTTTGCGGTGGTTTGTGCCCCTTGACAGCGGATCATAAACCACCGCCGTCATTTGCAGCCAACCTTGGTTTTGCCAAGCAGGACACAAATTCTAATTAACTATTGTAAGTCAAACTTTGTGCCCGCTTTTCTTCCGTTGCAAAAGCGCTGCTTTTTCTCCCCTGCAGATAAAATCTTTGTTATAATAAACATATTGTTTCAATTTATTGTTTGAGAGGTGAATTATGGAAGATATTCTTAAAGCATTAGTGCTTGGCACTATCCAAGGGTTAACTGAATTCTTGCCCATCAGCAGCACCGGGCATTTATTGTTGGGCAGAAAACTTTTAGGTTTATCAGAAGCCGGGTTATTTCTGGATACCATGCTCCACCTGGGAACTTTGCTGGCGGTGGTGGCAGTTTTTTGGCAGGATATTGTATATATGCTGAAACGCCCCTTCAGCCGGCTTAGTTTATTAATTATAGTCGGAACCATTCCTACCGCCGTTATTGGACTGGCCTTTGAAGATTTTTTTGAAGAGATTTCCAAAACCGGTGTTACAGTGGGATGGGAGTTTTTAGCTACCGGTTTGATTCTTTGGGCGGCTGATAACATAAAGAAAAGAGGCAGTAAAAGCATAGATGAGATTTCCTTTAAAGATGCCTTTATTGTCGGTACCCTGCAAGGGGCAGCCATTTTACCCGCCATTTCTCGCTCCGGCTTAACAATTGCCGGTGCCTTGTTCCAAGGTATTAATAAGCAAGCCGCCGCTCGTTTTTCATTTCTGCTTTCTTTGCCGGCCATTCTGGGCGCAGTGGTACTGCAAAGCGTCAAGCTGGTGGGCGGACATGCCGAATCCATTGGCCTGCTCCCCCTGCTGGCGGGAACCGTTGCAGCCGCCCTTGCCGGTTATGTAGCTGTTAAATGGATGCTGGCCATTATCCAGCGCGGCTCTCTGAAAGTATTTTCCATCTATGTTTGGCTTTTAGGTATCGGCGTTCTTACGGCACAGCTGCTGGGCAAATTTTAATTGAGTAGGAGGGAGCGATTAACTCCCGTATAGATAACGCCCATGCCGGGCGCACCAACTAAAAGCCCGCACCTTTTCAGGTACGGGCTTGCTGTTTTTCGATCTTGTTTTTAGCCTTTATCGTCAGTTTGAATAATTAACCTATTTTTTCAATAATATCTCTGGCAATGGCCACCCCACAGGCACCGGCCTGAGCCAGTCCCCGGGTAATGCCTGCCCCGTCACCGCCGGCGTACAAACCGGCAATTTCGGTTTCAAATTTATCCGTCAGCCTGGGACGGGCTGAGTAGAATTTAGCCTCAACGCCGTAAAGCAAGGTGTGTTCTGAAGCAATACCCGGTGTTACCTTGTCCAGGGCTTCAATCATCTCCATAATACTTTTCAGGGTATTGTAAGGCAACACTAAACTGAGGTCCCCCGGCTCAGCCTCTTTAAGAGTCGGTTCCACAAAACCAACCCGTATGCGTTTGTGGGTTGAACGGCAACCTTTTTTCAGATCACCGTACCGCTGCACCAATACGCTGCCGTTGGATAAATCGTTAGCCAGGCGGGAGATGGATTTAGCATACTCAATAGGCTTGTTAAACGGATAAGAAAACTTATGTGAAACCAGCAGGGCAAAATTAGTATTATTACTGCCCAGGTTTTTGTCCTTGTAGGCGTGCCCGTTAGCCAGCATAACACCGCTGTGGTTTTCAATTACCACATACCCCGCAGGGTTGCTGCAAAAAGTTCTTACTGTAGTGCCAACCGAAGTACGGAAAATAAATTTTCCTTCATACAGGTTTTCGTTAATCTCCTCCATAACGGCATTAAGGGTTTCCACCCGTACCCCTACATCAACCTGGTTAGAATCCATTGTTAAACCGTGTTTTTTCAATACTCCGGAAAGCCATTCGGAACCGTCCCGCCCGGGAACCACCACAATTTTGCGGGCAAAATAGGTTTCTCCTTCTTTAGTAACCACACCTTTAATTATATGTTTATCTTGAGCAGGGTCGGTAAGCAGGTCTTCCACCTCTGTTTCAAACAGCATGTGGACACGGTTTTTTAAGAACTCGTAAATACTCTTAAGAATTTCTAAGTTTTGTTCAGTTCCCAAATGCCTTACCCTGGCCCGCAGTAATTTAAGACCTGCACCCAGACCACGTTTTTCTATATCTTTAACTGCCGGCGTTGAGGGATCGGTGGCTGACGAAACAGCACCATGCTTAATGTTTATGGCATCAACATAGTTAATCAATTCCAGAACCTCAGAAGGAGGCAGGTAATCTGTTAACCATCCGCCAAATTCGGTAGTTATGTTAAACTTGCCGTCCGAATAAGCCCCGGCACCGCCAAAACCGTTGGTAATGGAACAAGCCGGCAAGCAACCGGCGTATTCCTTCTTTTGCGTAGGTGGCGGGCATTTAATAATGGCTTTTTGCAAAATAGGACAAAGTCGCTGGTAAATATTCCTTCCTTTTTCTATCAGCAATACTTTTAAGTGAGGCGCTTTCACTGCCAATTCGTAACAGGTAAATATCCCTGCCGGCCCGGCGCCTACCACAATAACATCATATTGTTTCACAAATCGCACCCCCTGCCATTTCTGCAAACAGATACATTATCAACCAAAGCCCATATTTTTGCAATGGCAAATATTTTGATTTTGCCAAAATTTTAGCTAAACCGCCTGGTAATAGCTTGTATTATTGTCTTTTATTCCGCAGCACCTATTGCTTTTCCTTTAGAATACTTCTACAATAAGCTTATTCTTTCAAAATAATGAGGTAAAGGATATGAAGAAAATACAACCTGCCAAAAACCGGCAAGGCATTGCCTTTGCTCTGGGAGCCTATCTGCTGTGGGGTATCCTGCCGGCTTACTGGAAACTGGTGCAGCATGTTCCCTCCTCCGAGGTGCTGGCACACCGCATTGTCTGGTCTTTTATTTTCATGCTGGCTATTTTGTTGGCTGGAAGTAAATGGCGGGCCTTTAGAGAAGAACTGGCGGAAATCAAAAAAAATCACAAAAAATGCCTGGGGGTCATCACAGCTTCATTGCTAATTACTGTCAACTGGTTCATTTATATCTGGGCAGTTAACAGCGACCGCATTATTGAAACCAGCCTGGGTTATTATATTAACCCTTTGGTAAGTGTTTTGCTGGGTATTCTGGTACTAAAGGAAAGGTTATCTTTTTGGCAGACTGTTTCCTTTTTCTTGGCTCTGCTGGGCGTGCTTAACATGACTTTTCACTTTGGCGCCGTTCCCTGGGTAGCTTTGACGCTGGCAATAAGTTTTGCCCTCTACGGTTTAATCAAAAAAGTTATTAATGTCGGTGCCATTACCGGCATTACTGTTGAAACCATGTTGATCTCTCCCTTTACTCTGTTGTACCTAATTCACTTGCATCTGACCGGTACCGGTTCCTTTCGGTTTAGCTCGCCCGGGTTGGCTGCTCTTTTGGTCGGGGCCGGTATTGTTACTGCCCTGCCGTTAATTTTATTTGCCAAGGGCGCTAATCGTTTACCTTTAAGTATTTTAGGCTTTTTGCAGTATCTTGCCCCCACCATCGCACTGCTGCTGGGTGTGTTGATTTATCACGAATCCTTTACCAGGGTGCATCTGATTTCCTTCTCGTTCATCTGGGCGGCTTTGCTGATTTTTTCTCTGTCTAAAACCGGCCCTCTGGTTCGCCTGGAAACCCTGCTGCCAAAAAGAACTGTCAGGAAAAGAACGGTTTAATCCAACCAAGTCCGGCCTGCCCGCACATGTGGCAGGCCGGACTGATTCTTTGGACTAACCGGGGAAAATCACAGCAGCAGAGTGACATATGTTACAGTCCTTTCTTCCACTATTATTTATAATACGAATTAATCAAAATAATTATTGATACAACACAAGGAGGTAACACCATGAAGCGCAAAATAATTCAAATAGATCAAGACAAATGTATTGGCTGCGGCCTTTGTGCCAATGCCTGCATGCAGGGGGCCATCCAAGTAATTGACGGCAAAGCCACCCTGGTCTCTGAAGACTATTGTGACGGTTTGGGCATGTGCCTGCCCCAGTGCCCGGTAGATGCCATCCGGCTGGTGGAAAAGGAAGCCGCTGCTTTTAATCCTGCCCGCTCCAACATTAAACTAAAAGCTGCCGCTGCCTCCACCGGCCACACTTGCGGTTGCCCCTCGGCTCAGGCCAGGGTCATCAACCATACGGCAGCAGAAGAACCGGCTGCCCGGGACAGCCAGCCTTCTCGGCTGCGTCAATGGCCCATTCAGTTGCATTTGCTGAACCCGGCTGCCCCTTACTTCCAAAACGCCAACTTGCTGCTCTGTGCCGATTGTGTTATGGCAGCCTACGGTGATTTTCAGGAAAAATTACTAAAAAACCGTACTTTAGCCATTGCTTGCCCCAAGTTGGATAATACCCAGGGCTATGTGGAAAAATTAGCCCGGATTTTCTCGCTGCATGAGATCAAAACCATTGTGGTGGCCCGCATGGAAGTACCCTGCTGCGGCGGCCTGACCGGTATCTTAAAACAAGCCCTGCAGTTGTCCGGAAAGGACATCCCGGTCCGGGAAGTGGTAATAACTGTTGATGGACAGGTAAAATAAACTGAATAAATGCGGGTGTGACATTAGGCGCTGTTACCGGTGCTTTCAGCCAACCCGCAAACTTTGTTAAGTCTGACCGGACTCAGCCATGAGTCCGGTCAGACTTATTTTGTCAACAATTTTTTTGTTATAATTAAGTCAGAATAAATTGAGAGGGCTGACAACATGTACCGTATTTTTTTGGTAGAGGATGAGGAAAATCTTAATCAAATTTTAACTTCTTACCTGGCCAAGGAAGGCTGGGACATTCGTAGTTTCACCGCCGGCCTGCCTGCCCTGGAAGCAATGAGCCTTAAACCTCATTTGTGGATTCTGGATATTATGCTGCCGGATATGGACGGTTATCAGCTGTTGCGCCGCATAAAAGAAGCAGCTCCTGACACCCCTGTCATTTTTATTTCGGCCCGGGATGCCCACATTGACCGCATCATGGGTTTGGAAATGGGCAGTGAAGATTATCTGGCAAAACCTTTTTTGCCCCGGGAACTGGTTATTCGTGTGCAGCGAATATTGGAACGAATTTACCCCCAGGCCAAAAATAAACAATTACTGGTTTATCTGGATCCGTACATTTTGGATGAAGCTAAACGCGAACTGCGTAAAGGGCAAGAAATTATTAACCTGACCGCTAAGGAATATGACCTGGCCTTATTATTTGCCAAATACCAGGGACAGGCTTTATCCAGGGAACAAATTATCCGCCAGGTATGGGGCAAAGATTATGTAGGCACTGACCGCTCGGTTGATGATCTGGTGCGCCGGTTAAGAAAAAAAGCACCTGAACTGCGCATTGAGACCATTTATGGCTTTGGTTACAGGATGATTATGCCATGAAAAACATATCACTTACCGTTAAAATTTGGCTTGCCATGTCCCTGGTCAGTCTTTTATTGTATGTGGTGGTATTTCTGTGGATGCCAATCTTCTTACATAATTTCTTCACAGCCACCCTGATGGACCCGCACGGTCCACCGCCCCAGGAACTGCCACGCGGGCCATTGAAGCCGCCGGAATTAAACATTCGCAGCTTCATCATCCTGGCTGACGGCTCCACCCTCCCGGCCGGTCTCCCGCAAGCATTGCCGCCGGCCCTGTGGCAGGAAATACAGGAAAATGCCACATGCCAACCGGCAGCCAGGCAAGTGTATGAGAGCCGGAACACCGACCTGCCTGTTCGTTACGTTATTCGCAAGGACATGGCTTACGGCCACCCTCTTTATCAGGTGGCATTTTTACGAAAATCGGAAGAAGACCGCTTTATGAAGGCTTTTTTCTTTAATATATTGCCCTATACCTTTATTGCCTTAATGATCAGTTGGTTTGCTTCTCTCGTACTGGTACGCTACTTAACCCGCCCCCTGGTACAAATGCAGCAGCATGTTAAGCGCATTGCCAACCGCAACTGGCATGAACCCCTGGTGGTTCAGCAGGGCGATGAGATCGGCAAACTGGCCGCTTCCATCGAAAGCATGCGGCAGCAGCTGGTACAACAGGATGAAGCCCAGCAATCCATGCTGCAAAATATTTCCCATGAGCTAAAAACACCCGTTATGGTTATCCGCAGTTATGTCCAGGCCATGCAGGACGGGGTATTTCCCAAAGGTGATTGGGCCGGCAGTATGCAGGTTATTAAAGAAGAAAGCGAACGGCTGGAAAAGCTGGTCAAACAATTGCTGTACTTGACCCGGCTGGATTATCTGGCTGCCAGAAACCCGAAAGAACAGCAGGTGTGGTTAAACGAACTGGCTGCCGGTGTTGCCCGGCGCTTGATGCCACAACGTCCGGAAATAAACTGGCAGCTGGAGTTGCAGCCGACCGCCCTGGCGGGCGACCCGGACACCCTGCGGGTAATGCTTGAAAATCTGCTGGACAATCACCTGCGCTATGCCGTATCGCAAGTTGTGGTAAAACTGACCGGCGACCGTGCCGACAAAACTATTGCCTGTACCATATGGAATGACGGACCTCATATTGAACCTCATCTGCTCGAGTTAATCCAACAACCTTTTCAAAAGGGGCATAACGGTAAATTCGGCCTGGGCCTGGCCATAGTACAGCGCATTGTTAAACTTTATCAAGGTCAATTCAGCATCGGCAATCAAGCCGACGGAGTTGTTTCCATCCTGCGGTTCCCCACCTCGAAGCGATAATATTAATTACATTTTTAGCAGTCAGTAAAAAGGCCTGCCGCCGTAATACTCCACGGGCAGCAGGCCTTTGGTTTTTATGCGGTTATCTCGGGTGCCGGCTGGCTAACCTGAGAAGAAAATCTCCTGTGGCGCCACTTTGTCTTGTAATCATCAAAAATGGTATATACTACCGGAATAACAAACAAGGTAAAAACAGTTGAGGTGAGTAAACCGCCGATCAAAACCCAGGCCATACCGCTGCGGTTTTCCGCACCTTCTGTAATAGACAGGGCTGTGGGCAGCATACCGGCCACCATGGTAACAGTTGTCATTAAGATAGGCTTTAACCTGGTAACCGCCGCTTCTGTCAGTGCATCTTTTAGGGTTCTGCCCCGCTCCAGCAGTGTATGAGTATAGTCAATCAGCAGAGTACCGTTTTTGGCTACTAAACCGTCCAGCATAATAATGCCAATTAGAGTAAATATGTTAATGTTATTTTTCGTCAGGGCCAATGCCGTTAAAGCTCCCACAATGCCCAGCGGCAGGGAAAGCATCCTGATGAGGGGAGTACTGAAAGACTCATATAACATGACTAATACCATATACACCAGAACAACCGAAAGAATTAACGCAGATATCAATTCGGAAAAGCTTTCCCGCATGCTCTGATCCTGGCCGCTGAATTTGATTGAGCAGCCGGCGGGCAACTGTATCCCGGCCAGCTCTTTTCTGATATCAGCCATTACATCCCCCAAAGGTCGCTCCTTAATGCCGGCCGATACGGTAATTACCCGTTGTTTGTCCTCCCGCCGGATACTTTTGGGTCCGCTGCCGTACTCCAGGTTTGCCACCTGGCCCAGTGCCACCGGTATACCGTTGCTGTTAATCAACAGGTTTTGCAGACTTTCGATATCCTGCAACTGGGCGTTTGCCATTTTTACGGTAATGTTCACTTCCTGCTCACCGTCCCGCAATACACCTGCGTTCTGGCCGTTGACAGCAGTCCGGGCCGTGCCGGCCACCTCCTGTACTGACAAGCCATAATGGGCTGCCCGGTTGTGATCCACTTTTATTTGAATTTCCGGCTGACCTAAACTCCAGTCAGTTCTGGCATCTGTAACTCCTTGAACTTTGGCTACTTTTTCTTTAACCTGGTCGGCTAACAGATTGATTTGCTCCGGATCATGGCCGGCAACCAATATACGGACAGCAGAACCGCCACCGCCGCCCCGGGAGTCAGATTCGGCCACGAAAACTTTGGCATCTTTAACGGCCATCCCTTGTTTGCGAATTTCCTCCGCAATCTGGGCAGCGGATTTTTGGCGCTGCTGTTTGGGCCGCAATTGCACCTCTATCCGTCCGGTGTTGGCCCCGCCGGCCCCGCCCCTGCCGCCGCTGCCAGCCATAGTATTATAATATTGCACATCCGGTATTTGGCCGATGTAATGTTCTAAGCGCCGCAAAACCTCATTGGTTTTTTCCAGCGGGGTACCCACAGGCATTTCCAGGGATACCGTCAGCCCTCCTTCGTCGGTGCGGGGCATAAACTCTGTGCCTATCAATTTGAGCGGAATCAGGGACAAGCTCAGGAAAAAAGCCAGAGCCGACAGCACCAGTACCTTTTTTCTGTTGCTCAAGGACCAGAGCAGCATATTCGTGTATTTGCTTTTAATCTGCTGCCCCAGGGGAACAGTGTGCTGCCACAATATATCAAATAAGGATTTCCTGGTCGGCCGGGCGGACTCTGCCGTATCCCCTTCTTTATACAGGCGGGAAGCCAGCATAGGAGTGAGGGTAAAGGAAACAAACAGCGAAAATAAAGTAGCAAACACAATGGTTAAGCCAAACTGCCGAAAAAACTGCCCAATCATGCCATTCATAAAGGCCAGGGGAGCAAATACCACCACGTCAGATAAGGTAATGGCAATAGCTGCCATGCCAATTTCCCGCCGGCCCTCGATGGCCGCCTGCCAGGGTGTTTTACCCATGTGCAGGTGGCGGTGGATATTTTCCAAAATAACGATGGAATCATCCACCAGAATACCGATGCACAGCGCCAATCCCATCAAAGACATCATATTAAAGGTAAAACCGCAGAAATACATCATCATCACTGTAGCCATTAAAGAAGTGGGGATGGCCAGCAGGACAATCAAAGAGGCCCGCCATTGTCTAAGAAACAAAAATAAAACCAAGCCGGTGGTAATAATACCCTCAATAATATTGCTGCGGGTACCGTTAACTGATCTTTGCACAAAGTCAGAGTTATCCCGGGAAATTTTCAAACTCGTACCAGGGGGCAATTGAGTTTGCAGAGCTGCCAGCTCTTGCTTAACAGCTTGACCCACTGCCACCATGCTGGCATCACTCTGCTTGTAAATTTGGATACCAATTGCATTTTGACCGTTAACCCTGCTGTGCACCCGCACCTCTTGATAACCGTCTGTGACAGTGGCAACCGCCTTGAGGGGAACGGCATAGCCGCTTGCCGTGGGTATGGCTATTTCTTCTATCTCCTGTACGCTGCGGAATTCTCCCAGCACCCGCACATTGTACTCAGCTTCCGGCCGATCCAGGCGCCCGCTGGGGTCATTAATATTTTCCGCCTTTAAGCGGTTGACTATCTGGTTAATGGATAAGCCATAACCGGTTAGCTTATTTTTATCAACTTCTATCCTAATCTCCCGCCGCAAACCGCCAAATACAGCAACTTCCGACACCCCGGCAAGCCTCTGCAAGCGTTCTTTGATTACATCATTGGCCAGGTCGTAAAGCTCTGTTCTGCCACTGTCGCCGCTTAAAGCCAATAGCATGACCGGTGCCGCATTAATGTCCCGCTTGATGACAACCGGGTCATCGGCGCCGTCCGGCAAGCGCCGCCGCAGTGCATCCATCTTCTTCTGCACATCAATGGCCGCTTGGTCAGCATCGGCTGATAAGGCAAATTCCAGGTTAATATTGGCGGAACCCGCCGAGGCCGTTGAGGTAACAGTTTTCAGCCGGCTCAGGGAGGAAACGGCATCCTCTATCGGCTTTACAATCTGGGTTTCAATTTCTTCCGCCCCTGCCCCCGGGTAGGAAACAGAAATCGAAACAAAAGGGGTATTAACGGCGGGATACAATTCCACACCAATCTGGCGATAAGTATACAGGCCCAGTATAACAAAGACCAGGATAACCATAGTCATCATCTTGGGCCGTTTAACAGACAGTTCTGTTATGTGCATTTATCGTTCCTCCCCTTTGCCGCCGGGTTTCTTCTCGCTGCCTCCCTGGTTTGTCTGGGGACTCAACTTCAGGCCATCCTGCAGGTTGTCCAAATTATCCACAATAACTTGTTCCCCCGGCCGCAGGCCTGACAGGACAGCCACGTTTTGGCTGTCAGCCGGCCCTGTATGCACTTGTCTTTCTTTAACCACTCCCTGCTCAAGGACAAAGACTCTGGTAACGCCATCCCGGGTTACAACCGCCTGCCGGGGCACCAACAGGGTTTTGGCGGTTGCTTTTTCCCAGATAACTTCCGCAAACATGCCCGGCTTCAGCTGACGATCCTTGTTAGCCAGCTCAATTTTAACCGGGTAAGCCTTAAGTTTAGGGTCTGCCGCCATGGCAATGTTAGTCACTGTCCCTGTTAAAGAATTTTGTGTCGCTGCGCTGACTCTTACAGTGACCTGCTGCCCGGCCACAAACTTATTAACCTGCTGCTCATTAACATTAACCAATACCACCACTTTGTCCAGGTTGCTGATGGAAAAAAGAGGTCCGGACGATCCTGCCAGTTCCCCTACATTTATGTTTCTGGCCGTCACAACACCATTGATTGGGGATTTTAAGACGGTTTCGTGATAGCGAGCCTGACTCTGGGCCAGCGCAGCCTGGGCAGACTTAAGGGCTGCGGCTGCTTTTCTGTAAGCTCCTTCATAATTTTCCTCAAAATCCCATTGAGAAACAGCTGCGGATTTAACCAGTTCCTGGCCTCGCCGGTATTTGCTTAAACTTAAATCATAGTTAACCTGGGCGGTTGCCAGGTTGGCCTCGGCAGCCTGCACAGCCGCTCTAAGGTCTTCCGCTTCCAGAGTCAGCAAGGTTTGACCGGCCGAAACTGTACTGCCCACATCAACATACAAAGCAGCAACTTTGCCGGCGGTTTTAGCCACCACATCCGCCGAGTTTAGGGCTTCCAGCGTACCGGACAGGGTCATCTTTTCATTAATTTGCCCTTCTGTCACTCTCACCGTTTTAACTGCAGCGGCCCCCCGCTTGCTCTTGGCCCCCGGAGCTTGCTCCGGAGCCGGGCTTTTTTTAGAGCAACCAAAAGCCAGGGACAAAATAACCAGCCATGTGATCAGTAAAACAAGCTTTTTTTTCATGGGTAAGCCTCTCCTTATACTATAATGAAACCTCGCAAAGTCCGCGGGGGTGTGCCCTTTGGGCTCGCTTAAAAAGCCTGAACACCTCAATCTTAATTTTAAAATAAAGAATAAATTGATGGTTTAGAAAAATTATGTAAAATTGTGAAAAAATAAAAAACCCCTCTTTGGGGGTAAACAGAATCTTGGAAGCTATGGATGGCAAGTTGTTTATGGGTTGACGTCAAAGGTGCTGATTACCTCGCTGGCCTGCTTTTTTAAAATTTGATTGGCCAATTTAATTAATTCAATAATTTCCGGGTGTTTGATGCTGTAGATAACCCGCAGCCCTTCCTTCCTGCTTTGGAGAATCCCTTGTTTTTTCATGACTGACAGGTGCTGCGAGGTGTTGGCCTGTTCCACATTAAGCTGCTCAAAAATATCACACACACAGTGCTCCCCGTCACTCAGCAAATCTAAAATACGGATGCGGGTAGGATGGGAAAGGGCTTTAAATAAATCGGCTTTTAGTTGAGCAATTTTTTCCTGCATGTCTTCACCGCCCTTTTGTTTTCTAATATTATTATATATCATTAGTTTGGGCAACACCAGAGAGCAGCAGCCGCCGGCAGAGATATCCCATAGGATTGGCCATGGTCTGGCCGCGCAAAAAGGTGTCACCGTACCTTTCAGGAAAGCACATTGTTGCCTGTAACACCGCTAAAGCGAGTGAGAATTCTTTTAATTCGTTCCAGCGGGAAATAACTGCAAATGTATAAGATACCTTTCAAAAAACATAAAAAAAGTCACTTGCAAGAAGTGACTGCAGAGTGTTACTTATTTTCTTCTTCAATCATCTTTTTAATATCCGCTTTATTGGGCAGGCGGCCTGATATTTTAACCTTGCCGTTGATAACCAGGCCGGGTGTCAGCATAACGCCATACTGTACTATTTGCCCGATGTCCTCCACCTTTTCAACATTGGCAGCTACATTCATCTCTGCCAGTGCTTCCCGCACCATTTTATCTAATTCCTTGCATTTCTGACATCCGGTACCCAATACCTTAATTTCCATCGCTTTTGCCTCCTTTGGCGTGGTTTTGATCCCGTTTGACCGGGAAAACAAAACCACCTGGTTTTTTACAATATCATGTTTACTTGAAAAAGAACTGCCCGATATAATTAAAGGCCAGGAAAAGAACCAGGAAGGTGAGTATCGTCTTAATAATTTTATCCGGCAAATACTTTTGAATGCGGGCCCCCACATATGTTCCCACCAGGCCGCCGACGCCAAACAGGGAACCCAGCAGCCAGTCCGGCGCCACCGCAGCACCGGCTGCTACGTTAGTGGCAGCCAAGATATGATAGTAAATAACCCCGGCAATTGAAGTGATAAAAGTACCTGCCAGCGCAGCACCGGCTACCGTATAAACAGGCAGGCCCAGCACAGCCACACAAAACGGAGCAATAATGGCCCCGCCGCCAATGCCGTAAATACCGCCAATTAACCCCACCACCAGGGAAAGCATTAAAATACCGATAACACTGAAGGAATAGGTTTCACCCCAAAACTCGTATTCTATCTTTTTCCAGGATATTGACTTGGTTTTTACCACCGCTTCGGCCGGCAGCCCGGCTGCCATACGGCTGGCGTTTTGCTCTTTAAGCTTTGCCACTTGTTCCGCAAACTTCTTTTGCATCACGCGATTTTGTTCCTGCACTTTCTTGTTCCAACCCATCACTTCTGACAGCAGGCGGTAACCAAGATATAGCAATACCAGGCCCACAAAAAATTTAAAAGCACTGGGGTTGGGCAAGTACAGAATACGAATCCAGGCACCCACAAAAACCCCCGGCAATGTGCCGATAACCACTGCCCAGGTTAGGGGCCAGGCCATGCGCCCCTCTTTAATATAGCGGTAAAGTCCGCCGGGAATGGCCACGATGTTGTAAATCAGGTTGGTGGGACTGACCGCCGGACTGGTAAAATGCAGCACACTGACCTGGAAGGGCAGCAGGAGGAAGGCGCCGGAAACTCCTGCCGAAGCCGTCAGTGAAGAAACTAAAAATGCCACCAGCGGCGGAATAAAGGGTAATACATCCACACCGGAAACAGGAAAATGCATAGGATCCCTCCTAAAATTTAACCAGTTGACTGGTATTATGGTTATTAAAAAAGACCGTTCTGATAACTCAAGTCAATCATATGGAGATTAAAAAAATATGTCAAGGCCTTATATTTCTCATACAAAAATTCCGTATCCTTAGCAGGATACGGAAAGCAAACAAACTGAAAAGCCGGCAGGCAGACCAACTGTTCCACATATCATGTGCTTTTCGCTGCGCTGTTTGGCGCCGGTAAAGCACCCGGCAGCCAGCTGCAGGGCAACCGCTTTTACAACACGCCGGCTTGGGCCAGCTCTAAGGAACGCCGGGCTAAGTAAAGGTCATAACCGGCAGCTTCTTTTTTATTTTTTGTTTTAAGGAAGTTTAACTCGCTGGCCTGCAAGGTCATCTTGGAAATTTGACCTAACTCATATTTCTTTTGATCCCACCGGTAGGTATTTTGGGCCGTAACAAAGTTGGCAACAGCCAGTTGATAGGCCTGCTGCCTGGCTTGCATTTGCGCCAGTAGTGAGTTAACTGTTTTTGCAAGATTAACCTTGGCATCTGCCAGTTCCAGTTCTTTGGTTTTAATGTCCTGCCTTAACAACAGAGACCGGTAATAATCCTCTGCTTCATCTAAATCGTCCTCAAGGTTGTTAATATCTCTGGCCAACTGCCAGAGGCGATCATAGGATTGGGCGGCATCCGACAATAACATGTCTTCTGCCGGCAGTTCGAAGGTTCCCGGCACCTCAAAGGGGGTTAAGGTTAACTCATCGCTGAAATTTCTTCCTATCATATCGTTCAACATGCCTTTATTAATTTTAATTTGACCGGCTTGCTCACTGATGCTTTTTTGCAAATCAATAAGCTCAGCCGCTGCTTGATCTGCCGCCAGCTGTGTGCTGCTGCCTAAAACCAGTTTTTGCCTTGCCTGCATCAGCAGCTGTTGCTTAAGATAACACTCTTTTTCCAACGCTGCCAGGGCAGCTTCCTGGCTCAGGATGGTTGTATAAAGCTCTTCCACCAAATAAGCCAGCTTCTTCCTGTACTTAGCTGCCTCTTGCATAGCATCCTCGTAATTATCGGCGGCGTCTTCTTCATCACCCGAGGCAGCAGCTATTTTATCATACTGTGTTTCCATGGCTTCCTCAATTTGTTCCAACTTGGCTTTTATGGCGGCTGCTCCTGCCGTATCACCGTCAGCCAGCAACTGATCATACTGCTCACTTAAAGAACTGTACTGATTAGATAAACTGTTATACCTGTCATAGGCATCATCTGTTTGGTCCGCAGTCTGCTGCTTCTGGTATTTGGCCCTGTCTGCGGCAGTTTCGTACTTTTGCAGCTCCCGGCTGTTTGCCAGCGCCAGCGCCCGGGCCTGTTCCAGGGTAAGCACAGTTGGTGTGCTGCCGGCGTCTGTTGCCGCAGAGGCGGGCAGCCCCTGCAGCACAAACAAAAGACTCAGTAAGATGATTAATGTTTTTTGCATAGGCTTCTCCTTTATTCGTACCTTAAGGCTTCCAGAGGGCTTAACTCAGCAGCCTGCCAGGCTGGATAAAAACCAAAAAATACGCCGGTGATGACAGAGAATGCTAACCCTAACAACACGCCGCCCGGTGACGGGAGGGCCGGCAACTGGCAATAGGCCAGTATCGGCAGGGCCAGAAAGCCCGCTATCACGCCAATAACACCACCAACCAGACTGATCATGACAGCCTCGATCAAAAACTGGTGTAATATCTCCCGCCGCTTGGCCCCGATGGCCTTTAGTGTGCCAATTTCCCTGGTTCTTTCCTTTACCGTAACAAACATAACATTCATTATACCGATACCACTTACTACCAAAACCACCGCTGCCACTGCCAATAACAGCATGGACATGGATTTAGCCGATTCCTGCGCCGCGGCCAGTCTGCTGCCGGCATCCAAAATGCGGAATTGATCCGCCCCGCCGGCCCGGTGGGTTTCGTTTAGGATGGCAGTTATATCTTCAATGGCTGACTGAACCGTTTCTATGCCGGTGGCCTGTACGTTTATCGTGGGGTTAGCCCTGGCACCTAATAAAAATCTTTCCCCTGCTGAATAGGGTACAAATACAGCGTCATCATAACTCATGCCCGTATTGGCATCGCCTACCCGCCGGTAAATACCGACCACTTCAAATTTCCTGTTGTTAATACTGATGCTTTGGCCCACGATGGCAGCCGGGTTGCCGTCTGTCAGGGTATTGGCCAGCTCGGCACCCACAACGGCACACTTATTTCTTTTGTTTTCATCTTCTTCCGCCAGGGCCCTGCCCTGCTCAACCGTCAGGTTGTTGCTGGCCTGGAAGTCCGGTTGGATAGCCAGGTAACTGCCGTTGGTGGAATAATTATCATACTTAATGCTGCCGCTGCCGCGCAAAACAGGAAAAGCCCGGGCAATATGTTCACTTTCCATGAACAATTGAGCATCTTTTTTGGTCAGCGGGTCTGCCACTCTACCCCGGGAAGCCGGCATAACAATAATGGTGCCTACATTTAATTTGGCGTATTGTTCTCTTACCTGGGCTTCCCCGCCCTTTCCCAATGGCCACCACCAGGAAGATGGTGGCCGTACCCACAATCACTCCCAGGGTGGTTAAAAAGGTGCGCATTTTGTTCTGGCTGATGTTAATAAAGATTAATTTCAGAAGTTGTTTCAGCTGCAAAATATCACCCGCCCTATTGGGTTGCAGCTTTCTTAGCTGCAACTGTGTCAGGGAATATGACAGTTTCATTCACCTGCAGCCCCGACACCACCTCAACGCTGCTACCGTCGGTAAACCCGGTTTTAATCGGCCTTTCGCTGCTCTGTCCTCTTTCATCAAGCACCGTAACAACTTGTTGGCCATTTACCATGCGTACAGCTTTATAAGGTACAATTAAGCAGTTCTTAACTTCTTTTTGCACAAAGGTTACCGTACAAGTCATGCCATCCTTTAACTCAGCGTCAGGGTCTTTAATCGTAACCTCCACTGAATAATTAACCAGACCGCTGGAATCTTGTTCAGGCAAGGCATTAATTTTCGTCACCTGACCGGTAAATTTTTTATCCGGCAGCGCCTCGACACTTACATATACCTTTTGTCCAACTTTTATTTGCCCAATATCATATTCAATGACTTTGGTGACGGCCTTAATTACCTTATTTTCATGGATGGTGGCAAAGTCATCCTCGTCGGTCAGGCTTTCCCCGGCCTTTTTGGCCAGGTTTAACACCACCCCGTCAACCGGTGCGTATAAAATGGTATCCTCCAGGTTTTCTTTGGCCATTTTAACTTCCAGCTGGTTTTGGTTTACTCCCCGGGCCTTTTGTAATTCGTATTTCTTAAGCAGATTTTGATACTCTGTTTCTTTATTGGCCAGTTCTTTTTCCTTTAACTTCAGCTCATTGGCTGAGTAAGCATCAGGGATTGCTGTCATTTCTTTATATTCGTCTTGCAGTTTGCTTAGTTCGGCTGCTGCATTTTTAATTTTCAATTCGCTGTCCAACAGACTGGTAAAATCATTTTCTGCAGCCTCTTGCAGTTTGGCCAGAGCCAGCCGTACTGGTCTTGATAATCCCGGTCATCCAGCCTGGCAATAACCTGGCCTTTTTTCACGGCATCTCCTTCCGATACCAAAACTTCAGCAATGGTACCCTTAACATCAAATCTTAAGGTAACTTTAGAAAAGTCAACGGAGCCATCCGAGTCAAAGCCCACCACAATATCATCTCTTTGTACCCTGGCTCGCTGGTAAGTAATTTCCGTTTTGGCGTCCCTCTGTTGATAGAACCGGAAAACTATACCGGATAATACCACCAAGAGGAATAAAACAAGCAACCCGCCCTTGGGCGTTTTTAACCGGGTTAACATATGTAAGCCCAGGTTTTGCGCAGCTTTAATTTTCATAGATTTTCCCATCCCGCAGATATACTATTTTTTTAACCTGTTCAGCCACTTCAATATCGTGGGTAATAATGACAATGGTATTGCCCCGGCGGTTTAGTTCTTTAAAAATCTCCATCGCATCACCGCTTGATTTGCTGTCCAGGTTGCCGGTGGGTTCATCTGCCAGCAATAATTGCGGGCTGCCGACAATCGCCCGGGCAATGGCCACCCTTTGCTGCTGCCCGCCGGAGAGTTCATTGGGGCGGTGCTGCAGCCGATCTCCTAACCCTAAAATTGTCAACTTTTCCCTGGCCAGCTGCCGGGCAGCCTCCTCTGCCATGCCCCGGTAAAGCAACGGCAGCATCACATTTTGTTCAGCGGTTAAGCGGGGCAATAAATTAAACTTTTGAAAGATAAAACCGATTTTCTGGTTGCGCATGTCAGCCAGTTCATTGTCGGACGCTTTAAGAACATCTACACCGTCCAGGTAATACTGCCCGGCAGTAGGTGTATCCAAACAACCCAGTATGTTCATTAAAGTGGATTTGCCTGAGCCGGAAGGGCCAAGGATGGCTATAAAATCACCTTTGTTAACTTTAATACTTACATTATCAAGCACTTTAAGCTGTTCAGCACCATTGCGGTAAATCTTTACCAGTTGCCTGGCATCTATTACGCAGTTTTCGTTAAGCATCATACCACCCGCTACATGCCTGGCGGCGGGCCGCCGGCCGGTGGTCCGTCGCCCGTTCTTCTGTTGTTTGGTTGGTTCTGTTCATTGCTCCTGGCTCGGTTGCCATTAACCATTTGAACAAATGTAATGGTGTCATCTTTTTGCCAGATGCGCAATACGGCATCCTTGGTAATTTTGCTCAGCTCAACTTGCTTGGCAGTACCCCCCTGCATGGTTACAACGGGCACTCCCACCGGCAGCAGAAAGGTTTTGGTTTCTGAGCTGAATTTTAGCTCAGGCCCCTGCTGGGGGCTTGGTTTTCTTTCCTGATCAGCCTGGTTGGCAGTTGGCGCTGCTTCATTTTGGGGTGCCTGGGCCACGTACAGGGTTACTTCATTGCCCACAACCTCTTTAACTTTACCGATGACCGACGGCCTTTCGGTCGGGATGGTTATTGCTTCGTTCTTAACTTCCTCAACGGCGGCATTTTCTTTTATGTTTGTGCAGCCAACAGCAACAACTGAAATAAATATCAGCAACCAAACCAGTTTCAAATGTTTATACATTATTCACTCACCTCGCCGGTACCATATATAATTTTTTATTTTCTTGCTGTACTCTGCAATTTTAAGGCCCTGACCGAAAGAATAATGCCTGTCATGGTAAGGATAATCAAGCCAATGGCGACCAGGTCAAGCAGCAGCGATATGTCGGTGTTGCCTATCCGACCGGCATGCAGGTTTCTGACAAAGTGCATGATACTGTTACCGGAGCCGCCAGGCGTTATGTCATGTCCTCCTTTAAATTCACCTCCCATTCGTCCCATCCCGGGGTTCCCGGCCAGATGGCCGGCAGCTTCACTGATTTGCTTGGAAGGTTTGCTGACGCCCATTAGCCAAGGTTCCGCCATTAAAAGCCCCGTCACCGCTTCAATTAAGATTAAAACTGAGGTTAACAAACCAATCCACAAGTGCACTTGACGCAATTGACGGTAAAATCTCATTTTTGGGTGCCTCCTACATATTAACTTTTACTTATCATGGTAACTTTGCCGGCTGAATCGTTCCTTAAAGGTAACTGAACATTTCTTGAGTATTGGCTGAAGATATGCTGAAAGATGCTTTATAAGCGCAACGGCACTGGCACACAGCAACCTGTGCGCCAATGCCGTTTTCAGTCATATATAATCAGTTAGGCCGGCAGCCGGACATGAAATGTACAGCCGGCCCCCTCCTGGCTGGTAACGCCAATGGTTCCTCCATGAGCTTCGACAATTGATTTGGTAATGGATAAGCCCAGCCCGGCCCCCCCATACCTGCGGGTGCGGGAGGTATCAATACGGTAAAAACGGTCAAAAATGCGGGACAGGTGGCGGTCGCTAATGCCCGGCCCGTTATCCTGTACAGTTAACAGCACACCGTCAGCCTGCTTGGCTAATGATAATACTATCCGGCCTTTTTCCGGGTCGGTGTGCTGCACTGCATTATGAAACAGGTTCAAAATAACTTGTTTGATTTTATCCGCATTAAACCGGCACTTGACATCCGGCGCAACCTGCAGGTCCAGCCGGCGGCTGCCGGCCAGCAAACGCAGCTGCGGTTCCATTTCCCGGATTACCTCATCCAGCAAACCATCGGCAAGTTCCAGCCGGGGTGTACGATCCAGTTTGGCCAGCAGCAGCAAATCCTGCACCAGTTTATTGAGGCGTTCCGATTCGCCGTACATGCTTTTTAACGCCCTGTGCAGTTGCTCCGGCTGATTGGCTGCGCCGCGCAGCAGCACTTCTAAAAAACCGTGAATAGAGGTTAACGGGGTACGCAGTTCGTGGGAGGCATCTGCTATAAAACGCCGCATTTGTTCCTTGGTCTGCCGTTCTGCCGCAAAGGAAGCCTCCAACCGTTCCAGCATACCGTTAAAAGATTCCGCCAAACGGTCAATCTCCAGTTGCCCCTGCTGTTTGGGAAAACGCTTGGTCAGGTTGCCTGCATCAATTTGTTCGGCAATATCCACCATATTAAATAAGGGAACCAGCGTTTTTTTAATTATTGGCGAAAAACTTAGCAAACCTACCAGCAGGGCAAGCATGGAAAGGAATAAAAAGGTGAATAACTGGCGGATAAGCAGCTCTTTCAGGGGGCCGGTTAAAGTGCTTGCCTGGACAACACCCAGAAGCTGCCCGTGATCAAACACCGGCTGCCATACCACCAGTTGTTCGGCACCGCCTGAGCTAACTATTTTATAGTACGGCTCCGGTTTTTTATTCACCAATTCCCGCCGTTCTGTTCTGTCCTTGGCTGCTCCCTCGACGCCGGTTATCAGGTCAGGCAGGGATTTGTTTTTTAAAACAGCCATGTATTCCTGAATATCAACTTGCGGCGGCCGGCCTCGCCCGTGCGATAAAATCACATAGTTGCCTCCGGTATCAATAAAGGCCAGCGACGCTTCGGGAATAAAGAAACGCTGCGGCCGCCCGGCCTCATCATTCAGGCTGCCGGCGGGATGTTCCCAAAGGAAGCGAGGAATTGACATGATCTGGCTCTGCAGGCTGACAGCTTTGTTGCGGTAAATTACTTCCTTCATAAAAAGATACTGCAGCAGCCCGATCAGCACAAGCAAACCGGCCAGGATTAACAACGACCGCAGCAACAGCTGCGAACGCAGGGAATCAGGGGTAAAGGCTGCGTTGAACGCTGCTTTTAATTTCTGCTTCATGGTAAATCAACCCGGTAGCCTGACCCCCGCAGCGTTCTGATTAACCGGTGGTCTTTGTCGTGTAATTTATCCCGTAAAGATCTGATATACACTTCAACAATATTTTCTTCACCTGCAAAATCGTATCCCCATACTTTATCCAGGATAGTGGTTTTGCTTAATACCAGGCCATGATTAAGGACTAAAAATTTAAGCAGCTCATATTCTGTGGGGGACAATTCCAAAACCCGGTTCTCATACCTGATTTCTTTACGGCGGTCGTCAATATGAAAGGGCCCGATAACCACTTCGCCAAATAAATGGGGAAACTGGTTGCGAATCCGGGCGTGAATTCTGGCCAGCAGTTCCTTAAAACTAAAGGGTTTAACCATGTAATCGTCCGCCCCGAGATTAAGGCCCTTCACCCGATCATCCACTTCATCCCGGGCGGTTAGCATAATGACCGCCACATTGTCCATTTTTTTAATCATGCGGCACACCTCAAAGCCATCCATGCCGGGCATCATCACATCCAAAATAACCACCTGGGGCTGAAACTGCTGCATCAACGTAATGGCAGTCATGCCGTCCTGGGCTGTTTGTACGGCAAAACCTTCATTCTGCAGGCCCAGTTCTAAAAAGTGCAGTATGTTGGGTTCATCGTCCACTATTAATATTTTGATGCCCTTTAATTGTTGCATAATCCACCTACCACCTTATGCATAAATAAAACCATAATCCATGGGCAGGTTGTTATTTAACCCCTTGCTGAACAGCAGCTGGTAAATATCCAACCCGGAAACCCTGAAAGAGGCGGCACACCCCCTTAAATACAGGCTCCACATGCGAACAAACCGTTCATCAAACTTCTCCCGCACCTTAGCAACGCAACGGCTGAAATTATTATACCAGTGATCAAGGGTTTTGGCATAATGCAAGCGTAAGCTTTCAGCATGCAGCAGGTGAAACCGGTATAAAGGCAACAGCCAGATAATCTCCCGCAGCGAAGGTATATAGCCGCCGGGGAAAATATATTTTTCCATCCAATCATTAACCGGCTCTTCGGTCATGCCGGTAATAGTGTGCAAGAGGGATAAGCCGCCCGGCACCAGCAGTTTGTTTACTTGTTCCATATACCTGGGCAGGTTATCCCTGCCCACATGTTCAAACATGCCCACGCTGACAATTTTATCAAATTGCTGCTCTTGTTCGGAAAGATCCTGGTAACTGGCCAGCCTAATTTCTACCTGGCCGGCCAAGCCCAGTTCCTTCACCCGCCGGCCGGCTGCCGCATACTGCTGGTCACTTAGTGTAATGCCCAGGGCCCGCACTCCATACTGTTGCGCCGCCCGGATGACCAGCCAGCCCCAACCGCAACCTATATCCAGCAGCCGTTCGCCGGGTTTCAGTTGAAGTTTTTTCAGGGTGTGGTCAATTTTATTAATTTGTGCCTGGTACAGGGTATCATCAGGATTTTTAAAATAAGCACAAGAATAACTTAATGTTTCATCCAGCCAGAGACTGAAAAAATCATTTCCCAGATCATAATGGTGTTCAATATTTTGCTTTTGTTGCCGCTTAGCGGTGACCGACTGGATAAATCCGGTAATTTTTCCCGTCAGGCCCGCCGGTTTGAGTAATTCTTTATTTTCCTCGATGATGCGGATTATCTCGGTGAATTCCCCCGTAAAGTCCCAATACCCGTCCATATAGGCTTCCCCCAGGGACAGCAGAGGTTTATCCAAGTTAAATGTTGTGTCGAGGGGTTTATGAAAGATGAAGCTGACAACCGGGGGACCCTGGCCATACCGGCACGTCTCCCCGTCCCAGAAGGTAACGGTAAAATTCCCTCCTTTAAACCGCTCAAACAGGCCCTTCATCCTTTCTTTGGTCATTGTTGATACCCCCTTTGCCTAAATTAAAACTCCTACCCCGGTTCGCACAAGGGGTAGGAGTCATCAGCTTGAACAGCGTTAGGCGAACTCCATCGCCATTCACTTTTTATTTAATTATATCATAAGGGGGAATCTATCCTGCCAACTTTCCTTCCCGTTATTTCGACTGATATTGCTAAATCCTGCCCCAACTTTTATTCAGCATTTTCGTTATTCACAGGCGGCCGTTGGGGTTTAGGCATTTTTTGACGAAACTGCTCCATGGTCAGGCCGTGGTCAGTGATAATTTGCTGCAGCTTTTTGCCCGCCTGCAGTTCTGACTTTAATTGGTCAGCCGTAATGCCAAGCACACCGGCGGCATCTTTAAGGAAGTTATCGTTTTGTGTTAAATCTCCCTTGTCATGCCGGGGACCGCCAAAATGAAAGCCAAACCCGAAACCCTTTTGCGACAGCATCACATTGGCCTGCTCCTGAGTTATTTTGCCCTGCTGCACGGCTTCTTGAATCATCTGCTTTTTTGTAGCTTCCAGGGCGGCTGTCACCTTATCCTCACTCACCCCCAGGTTTTGCGCAAAATCAGCAATAAACTCCTGATAAAACTGTTCCCTGGACTGCTCCGGTGTCGTTTTGGCGTTGGAGTCGGCAAAGGCCACGCCGGTAACCGCGCCGGCTAAAAGCATGCCTCCCACCGCAAGACCGGTAATCTTTTTCCCTAATTTGAACATACTTAACACCTCTCCTTGGTTATTGATTTTGCATCTGTCATTATCATAGGCCATTAAGTTGAAAATAGCCTGAATGCTGCCTGAGGATCGCCTTAAAGCCCCCTTAATGTTTGCTTAACCGGGCGATGCCTTAAAAAAACCGGCAGCGTGCAGCGCGGGTAAGTTGACTTACCTTAAAGTGCATACTTGCCACTGTTCGGATAATTAACTATACTTTCATCTAAACAATAACAATAATTTTTTATTTAAGGAGGCATACATTATGAAAGTTGTAGCTTTTAACGGCAGCCCGCATAAAAACGGAAACACTTATCATGCCATTAAGCTGGTAGCAGATGAGCTGGAAAAAGAAGGCATCCAAACGGAAATTATTCAGGTGGGCAACAAAACCATTAAAGGTTGTACTGCATGTGGTCAATGCGTAAAAAACAAAGATGAAAAATGTATTATTGCTGATGAGGTTAATGAATGGATTCAAAAAATGAAAGAAGCGGACGGTATAATTTTGGGGTCACCTGTTCACTATTCCGCCATTGCCGGCACCATGAAAGCATTTTTGGACAGGGCTTTTTATGTTGCCAGCGTTAACAACGGCCTGCTACGGCACAAAGTCGGTGCAGCGGTGGTTGCCGTAAGACGTTCCGGCGGGCTGCCTACCTTTGACCAGCTAAATAATTATCTTCATTATTCCGAAATGTTCCTGCCCACTTCAAATTATTGGAATGTCATTCATGGCACCAAACCCGGCGAAGCAGTGCAGGATGAAGAAGGTGTACAAATCATGCGGGTGCTTGGTAGAAATATGGCGTGGCTTTTAAAAGTAATTGAAGGCGGCAAGCAAACCATCAAACCTCCGGAAAGAGAGGCTAAAACATTTATGAATTTTATCCGCTAAGGGTAAGCCGCCGCACTAGCGAGCCTTAATCCCGACCTGGGACATTAGAAAGGGGCAGCGGAAAAATACACTGCCCCAGACTGTAGACAAAGGCTGCAAAACAATGTCAAGGTGGTTTGCTGATCCCCTGCCGGCGACTTGTCGAAGCACCGGTCACAGCACTTGATGAGCGAAGGGGCCATTGGGGTGGCGCCCACAGGACGTGGGCGCCAGCCGAACCGGGCCAGGAGGGCCCGTTTGAGGCGACCCCAATGGCCGCCGTAGCGAATCATAGTGCTGTCGGTGCGTAGACCGGAGCCAAAGGGGATCATAAACCACCGATAACCTTTGTCGACACGCTGGGGCAGCGGAAAAATACGCTGCCCCTTTCCCGTTAACCCATAAGAGGTTATAAAATGCGGATTAAATTATTCTCAACACAAACGCTGTACAGTAAATCTTTAACCTGCCCGTTTTCAAAACCAACCCGCAGGGTATCCTTACCCATGTTAACCGAAAGAACCTTGCCTACGCCAAATTTTTTGTGGTCAACAAACATCCCGGCCGCCGGTGGTTTTGACACCGGTTGTGCTTGGGTTGCCGCTGCTCTATCCGCCGGCTGCAGGATTTGCCTGACTTCCTTAACAAAGCGCGATTCCTGCACCTGCTCCTGCTGATAATTTTCTACGGTTAACAAAAACAACTCCCGGGCGGCCCTGGTCATGCCTACATAAAATAATCTTCTTTCTTCTTCCAGGCTGTCCTGGTTGCCCTTTTTAATACTTTCCGCCCCGGGGATTACCCCTTCCACCAAATCAATCAGGTATACCCGCTGAAACTCCAACCCTTTAGCAGAATGCATCGTGGTCAGTGTGACGGCATTACGGCCCCGATTATTTTGGGCCTCCGCCATAATTTTTTCCAGCTCCTTCAAGCGACCGGCAAATTCCTGGTGGCCCGGCAAGCCGCCGGCAATATGTTCCAGGTTAGCCAGGATGCTTTTCACATTATCGAAAGAATAGCCTAAATTATTGCAGATCCTTTCGGCACTTTCCTCATACTTCATTTCTTGCCTGATAAACCGGATAGCCCACTGGGGAGACAGCTTGTTTAACTGGTTAAAATACTTTTGCAGCTTTAAAAATCCCCGGGCTTTTTTACTGTCACCGGCATAACGCTCGGCCAGAACGGTTAAGCAGATACCCGTTTCACCCAACCCTTTTAAAAAAGTCAGGTCATCCTTAGAAATGAAGGGATTCAGTTTGGTGTGAATCCTCTCCAGGACAGCGGTGCTTTTGTCATTATAAGAAAAGCGCAGAAAATTCAGCACGTCCTCTACCACCCAGTGGTTAAAAAAGCGGTTTTTAAAATCCCTGAGGTAAAAAGGAATACCCCGCTGTTCCAGTTTATTAATCAGACCGATGGCCGAAGCATTGTTACGGTAAATAATTGCCTTCTGCGATAGATCGCCGGCGCCGGACAGTTGCCGGACAAGATATTCCCACTGCTCACCTTCATGTTTAAACTTGCACACGTGCACCGGTTTGTGGCCGGCGTTGCGGGTAAACATTTCTTTGGCATAGCGCTTTTGATTGGCTTTAATGAACCGGTTGGTTAAGTTGACTATTTCCTGAGACGACCGGAAATTCTCTGTCATGGCTATAACTTTAGCCCCGGGATAGGTTTGCTTAAACTCCAGCAGATACCGGGGCGCTGCCCCGCGGAAGCCGTAGATGGCCTGGTCTTCATCCCCCACCATAAATAAATTGTCATGGGGCCTGGCTATTTTCTCAATAATTTTATGTTGTATCAGAGATGTGTCCTGACTCTCGTCTGTCATGATGTAACGGTATTGATTTTGGTAAAAAGCCAACAGACCCGTTTCTTTTTCTAAAATATCGTGGGCCAGCGTGAGCATGTCATCAAAATCCAGCAGGACAGTTGGGGCATTACTGGTTTTCTTGTACTGTTCATAAGCAAGATATATTTCTTTCAAATGATTTATTTTAAAATCCAGCTTATCTATGTCTGCCAGGGGAAGCATGGCATTTTTTACATAGCCGATGGCATTGGCCAACTCCTCCAGCTTTTCTTCGCTCACCACAGCGGCATAAAACCTCTGGCAGATGCTTTTTAATACGGCGCTTTTACTGTTGAATCCCGTTTCATTTTCAATAACCTTAAAGGGCCGTTGCCGGCGCCTGAAATAATTTGCCACCACCTGATAAGCAAAACTGTGTATGGTAGAAAATCGGATCGGCTGCCTGATCCACCGGCCAAACAGGTTTAGAAACCTGGCTTCCATATCCCTGGCGGCTGCCCGGCTAAAGGTAAGGGCCAGTATTTGCCGGGGATCCGCTTGATGCTCTAATAACAGGTAAGCAATGCGTAAATTTAAGACAGTGGTTTTACCCGCCCCGGGTGTTGCTAACAGGAGCAGCGGCCCGTCTTTGTGCAGCACCGCCTGCTGTTGACTACTGTTTAAACTAATGCCGGTTTCTTTTTTTACCCATGCCAAAAAAGGATGCTCTTGCCGGCAGGATAACCTTCCATCATCCACTGTCCAAACACCTCTGCAGCATTTTATATACCCAATATTATAGTTTAAATGCCGTGATTAAAACAGTGACAGGATGTATTATTCTCTGCGCAAGGCCGTGATTGGGTCTAATTGAGATGCTTTGTTGGCCGGATAAAGACCGAAAAATATGCCAATTACCGCAGAAAACAGGAAAGCCGGCAGAACCACCCACCATGAAACCAGGGGCGGCAGTTTGAGAAAAAAGGAAATGACAGCAGCCCCGCCGCAGCCGACGGCAATGCCAAACAGTCCGCCCACCGAACATAATACAACCGCTTCAATTAAAAACTGCAGCAGAATGTCTTTCCGGCCGGCCCCCAGGGCCATACGAATACCAATTTCCCTGGTGCGCTCGGTAACCGATACCAGCATAATATTCATTACCCCAATGCCGCCAACCAAAAGGGAGATGCCGGCTATGCAGCTGATCACCAGACCAATAATGGTGGTTACCCTATTTACGGTTTGCATCTCCTGTTCCATACTGTAGACCGCATAATGTCCCGGAGCGTTATGCCGCCGTTCCAGAATTGTTTTAGTCCGGTCCATGGCCTGATAAACCTGTTCCTTGGCAACGGCACTGCCAAACAGAAAATTAATATACTGCCACTGGGAACTGCCCTCCATAAAGGAGATGGGAACATAGGCATAATTATCCGGGCTTAAACCGGGTAAGGCCGACTCGGTTTTCTTAATGATACCGATCACTACGGCAGGTTTTCCCTGCACCAACACCCGCTGTCCGACCGGGTTTTGGGAACCAAAGAGTTCATCGGCCAGCAGTTCATCCAAAACTACTACCCGCCTGCCTGCCGCCTCATCCTCCTCACTGAAAAACCTGCCCTGTAATATTTGCACCTTGCGGATATGCTGATAATCCGAGCCGGTACCGATAATTTGGGTGTTTTTTTTGCCGGTATCGCTTCTGATCAGACCGCTGTTGTATTTCATCGGGGTCAGGTATTTAACCTCCGGCACTAATTTTTTAATCACGGCAATATCCGTCTTTGTATAGTCACCGGGTTTGGTATACTCGCCTTCTTTATAGTTAGAATATACTTGAAAGAGATTGGTGCCGAAACTCTCCATTTCTTTTATAATTATGGTTTTGCCCGCCTCTCCGATGGCAATAACCAGAATAACAGCGGCAATCCCCACGACAATGCCCAGGGTGGTTAAGCAAGACCTTAATTTATTATGGCGAATTCCCTCCAGAGCCAGCAGAATAAACTCTTTCAGATTCACAAGCTCACCTCGTTTTTTCAGAGGAAACAATACGATTTTCCACCAATTCGTCGCTTATTAGGCGCCCATCTTTAAATCGCAATATTCTTTCGGCGTACCGGGCGATATCCGGCTCATGGGTAACCAGTACAATGGTTGCACCCTCCCGGTGCAATTGCTGGAAGATGGCCATAATTTCTTCCCCGGTTTGGGTGTCCAGGGCGCCGGTTGGTTCGTCCGCCATAATGACAGCCGGTTTATTAACCAGGGCCCGGGCAATGGCTACCCTTTGATTTTGACCTCCGGAAAGTTCATGCGGCCGGTGATGCACCCGATCTCCCAGACCCACCCTTTGCAAAGCAAGAAGGGCCCGCCGGGTGCGCTCCTTTGGCTTAATGCCTGCATAAAGCATGGGCAATTCGACATTTTTTAAGGCCGTAAGACCGGGGATTAAATTAAATGCCTGGAAAACAAAACCTAATTTTTGATTGCGAAGCACGGCCAGTTGGTTTTTATTCAGGGCTGACACTTCTTTCCCCTCTAAGATGTAAGTCCCTTCGGTGGCGGTATCCAGTAAACCCAGCAGGTTCATAAAAGTTGACTTGCCGGACCCCGACGGACCCATCACCGCCACAAATTCACCTTTTTGCACAGACACGGTTATGCCTTTTAAGGCTTGCACCGCCACCGTACCCGTATGATAAATCTTTGTTAAATTACTTACCTTGATCATGTTTCTCACCTGCGGCAACTTTTTGACCGTCCCGCAACGTGCCGGGCGGATTTAAAACAATTTCCTCTCCCTCTTGCAGTCCGGCTAATACCACGTCGTATAATTCATTGCCTTTTACAGTCTTGATTTGCCGCTGCTTGGCAACACCTTTTTCCACCACATAAACATACTGTCAACGCCGACTTTATTTTGACCCACCATCGCCGGTTTAGAATTGACCCACCCGGCGATTTTTTGTTGGTTAGGTGGTAGAGGGGGAGCCGTAGGCTCCAGTCCTCATCTTCTCACGAAGTCGGTAACTATTCCCCCTAATATTGACGATGTGGGAATGGTGTAAGAGCCGATCCAGGATAGCCGTAGCAAGTATCGGATCGCCCATCAGTTCCCCCCATTCACCGAAACTCTTGTTGCTGGTCAACAGAATACTCCCTCTCTCGTATCTTGCACTTACTACCTGGAAAAAGAGGTTAGCTGCCAAACTGTCAAACGGTAAGTAACCAATTTCGTCAATAATCAGGAGCTTTGGTCGAATATAGATGCGTAGGCGTTTATCCAGCCTGTTTTCCGTGTAAGCTTTTCGCAGATCTTCGATGAGTTGCGAGAGACTGACAAAGTAAACGGATATCCCTTGCGAGATGGCTTCTACAGCCAACGCCACCGCCAGATGACTTTTTCCTACTCCGGGAGGCCCTAAGAACAAGACATTCTCGTGTCGGGTTACAAAAGTCATCGTGGCCAGCTCTCGAATCAACCGTTCGTCAATGCTGGGTTGGAAAGCAAAATCGAACTCCTCCAGCGTTTTTCGGTAAGGCAAGTGTGCGAGTTTGGTGCGTACCTCCATATTCCGTTTTTGACGTTCCGCTATCTCTGCATCTAGAAGCATGTTGAGAAAGGACAGATAGGTGGGCTGTCCATGACTTGCCGCTTCCAAATGGGCATCCAAGAGTAGAGCCGCTTGCTGAAGCCCAAGTTCCTCGAGACGTAGCCGTGCTTGTTCCAGTTCAATCATGCTCCCACCCCCGTCAGCTGCTCATAGACATCCAGCGAACGCACTTCCACTTGCTGCGATGAAATCTGTCGGGCTTGCGGACGTGGATAGGCATATCCTTGAGCAGTCGTAAGACCTGCATACTGGTTTTCACAAAAAACAGTTGCACGGGATCGATAGACCTTTTGGTGTCGAGCAATACATGTGCCGTCGGCCCAGATTTCCACCCACCCATTCACTTCTCGCACGGTACCCTCACGTCCACTGTACCTCCATGGAACCCCATATCGTACACCATCGTAGCTAACAAATCCGTCTCGGCTGACCTGTCTTGGTTCATGCAAGTATTTTTCCCATCGTTCAGCTGAAGGGATAGGCGACAGATTTTCCTCACGGAGTCGGTCGATGGGACGTTCGCCGGTTGTTCCATGAATACGGCGGTTAATCCGCTCGCACCAGTGTAGGGCTTGTTGATTGAGATCCTGTAAATCAACGAAGCGTTTGCCAGGAAGAAAGTTGTTTTTTACGTATTGAACGCCTCGTTCCACTTTTCCCTTTGTTTCGGGGCGTCGAACTTTGCATACTTTTGGAACAAGCCCAATCGCTGCAGCAAAGTCGGCAAAAAGCGGATGCCAGCGAGGTTTTCGATCATCTCCCATGCCCAGTACGACGGTTTTCATCTGGTCGGTCAGCATTACCTTTGGGATGCCCCCAAAATATTCAAAAGCATGAATCAAGCAACGAAGAAAGCTGTGAATGTCACAACGCTTAGTGAACTCTATATAGGTGGAACGAGAGTACCCCAATACCATGACAAATACCGGCACTTTTCGGACTGTACCGTCCAAATCTACGTAATCACACAGTCCCCAGTCGACCTGTGCATATTCACCAGGTTTCGTCTCGTAACGAAGAACAGCGGGAACTTGTTTGGGAGGACGGAAGTCCTTCACATAGTCTTTCAAGATGGTACGTCCCCCGGTATACCCCTTTTCTCGTAGAAGATCGAATAAAACCTCGCAGTTATAGATACCTTCTTGAAGACGTTCCTGCAGGAACGGTTTATACGGATCAAGCTTGGAACCACGAGATTTACGGGTTCCCTTTTCGGGGGAGAATTCACCCCGGAGATATCGGCGAACTGTATTTCGAGAATGCCCCGTTAGACGGGCAATTTCACGAATACTCTTGCCTTCTGCCCTCATGGTATGTAACGATATCACTATCCCACTCCTTAGCATGTGTCTCCCTCCGAAGATTAACTTGGCCGTTAATTACGAAGGGGATATATTCGCTAAGGGTGGGTCATTTTCTTTCCGGCGAACCTGGGTCAATTATATCCCGGCGGTGACACATACTTTTCCCCGTTCTTGGTCACCAGGGCTTCAAAGGGCACTGTCAAACATTTTTTCTTGGCCATGGTAATAATGTTTACTTCCACTGTATATCCGGGTTTTAACCCGCTGATATCTCCCTTCAATTGAATGGTTACAGGTACACTGATAACGTTGCTATTGTTATTGTTTTCAGAAACAGCCACAGCGGCCACCCGGCTGACCTCCCCGGCAAATTCTCTTTCCGGGAGGGATGCACAAGTAATTTTTACCGGTTGTCCCACTTGCAAATTGCCGGCGTCAATTTCGTTAATGCCGGCGGTTACCTCGAGTTTCCTGTCGTTACCCACCACCAGCAGGCGGGTACCTTCCAGCACCCGGTTTCCTTTTTCCGCTCCCACAAACAGTACCACCCCGTCATGGTTAGCCACAAAGGTGGCCAGTTCCAGCCGTTCTTTGGCCTGGTTAACTTCTTGCACCGCTAAATCCACCTGGGCTTTTAAGGCAGCCGCCTCTTTAGCTGCGGCGCCTTGCTGCAGTTTGACCAGGGCCTCCCGGCCAGCCACCTCGGCCTGCGCCAAATCTGCTTTGGCTTGTTCCAATTCTTCTATGGTTACAGCCCCGGCACTGTATAAAAGAGAAATGCGGTCCAGTTTGTTTTTAGCCTTTTGGTAGGCCGCATCGGCAGCATTGAAATTCAATTGATCATTGGTGGCTCTTGCCCTGACCAAATTTGCCTCCAAACCCGCCAACCTGGCTACCGCCTGCTGGTAAAGCCGCCCCAGTTCTTGGGTATCCAGGCGTCCCAACACCTGCCCCTGGCTGACCCTGTCTCCTACTTTAACGGATAATTCCATTAACGTACTGTCCACCGGGGTGAAAAACTCTTGTTTTTCTGCCGCCTCTAACCGGCCGCTGGACATAACGCTCTGTTCAATAAACCTTTTTTCCGCCTTTGCCGTTTGCACCACAAGACCGCCGTTTGTACGGTTGAACGTCATCAGCACGGAGGCCATCACCAGCAGCAAACCAAGGCCCAGCGTAATTTTCACCCGGCGGGGCCAACCTTTTATGTGCTTCAATTTGACAAACCTGCCCGCTTCTTCGACCCGTTGTATCTCCAATGCACGACCCTCCATTATAAAAACACTTAAATGTAAGACGAATATTGTCTACAAAACATTTCGCCGTTGGTAAAAATTTTTTGCATTTTCAGAAACAGAGTTATTTAATAAGCCAGAAAATTTAAAACCCGGTCTAGCAGTTACCGGGTCTTTTTTACTAAGGCCGTTGGCCTGAGATGACGTCTTTTGCTGTTGGATTTTGTCAAAAAATTCTCCCCTCAAAGCCGCTGCTTTTCATTAACAGGAATGCACGTTTTACACTAAGGAAGAATCTTATAAGCAAATCACCGCCAGTCTAATTATTAGAAATTTTTGATTCCTGTTAAATTTTTATCCGGTACCGTATTCTTCTTTTGTTTTCACTTTAAGCACCGTCCCCTTATGTAAATAAACCACCCTGTCGGCTAAAGATATTGCATCCTCTTGGTCATGTGTTACAAAAATTGAGGTAATACCTACATCTTTAATTATTCTCTTTAATTCATCTCGAATTTTGCATCTTAAATCTGCGTCTAAATTGCTGAACGGTTCATCTAATAGCAAGACCGCCGGCTTAGGTGCCAGGGCCCTGGCCAGTGCAACCCTTTGTTGTTGACCACCGCTTAATTCATAAGGATAACGGTCTCTAAATTCTTCAAGATTTACCAGTGTTAAAACTTCTTTCAAGCGTTTAGTCCGTTCTTTCCTGTCAAGCTTTGCCAAACCATAGATAATGTTTTTTTCCACAGTCATGTGAGGGAATAGGGCATAATCTTGGAACACCATACCTACGCCACGATTTTCTGGATTAACGTAGGTATTATTATCAAACATAACCTTATTATCAATTACTATGGTACCACTGCAAGGTTTTTCGAGACCGGCAAGTAATCTAAGGATTGTGCTTTTACCACTGCCGCTTTGACCTAAAATAGCAATAATTTCACCTCTGGAAATGCTCAGATTTACCTTATTAATGGTTGACAGCTGAGAATTTTTATATTTAAAAATCAGGTCCCTAATCTCTACATACATTTAGTTATCCTCCTTACTTTCAACGCCATTTATAAAATATATAGAAATAAGACTTATTACAATTATTATCATAGAAGGAATAGCTGCTTCTTGAATCATCTCATCACTAGCATATTGAAAAACTTTTGTCGTCAGGGTGTCAAAGTTAAAAGGTCTTAAAAGTAAGGTTAAAGGTAATTCCTTAATAACCTCAACAAAGACTAAAACACAACTGGTTAAAACGGCAGGCTTAATCATAGGTAGGTCTACTCTAAAAAATGTTTCAGTTTTATTTACCCCTAATGTTCTAGAAGCTTCAAAAAACTTATTTCCAATCTTTTCAAAACCAGATTGAATAGAGTTAAAACCCATTGCTAAAAATCTTACAACATATGAAAAGATAAGCATAAGGATACTTGTACTGAGAACTAATTTTGCAGAATTTGAATTAACCATTTTATATATGCCATATAGCTGATTATCTAAAAATATAAACCAGGCTAAAATTCCTATTGCAATAACCGCGCCTGGAACAGAATAGCCAACCACGGTAATTTTTGCATATATTTTAGATAAAACATGATCGTTAATTCTGCAATAATTTGCAATTATTACAGATATAATGACCACCGATAGGGTAGTAATTAAGGCAACAGTTAATGAGTTAATTATTAGAAGCCAAAAGGAGTTATTTAAAGTACTCTTATAGGTAAGAAAAGACCAGTATAATAGTTGCAAAGTAGGAATCAAAAAACTAAAAGAAAAAATTAACATGCAGTAACCAAAGGCAAGTATTTTGTTTATTCCAGTGAGTGGTTGCGGGGAAATAGGTCTGACTTTGGCACTGGTATAACTATATTTTTTCCTTCCCCTTAAAACTCTTTCAAGAATTAATATGGTAAGAACAATGAACATTAGGGAGGAAGATAGTTTTATTGCAGAATTTACATCACCCATAGCAAACCAGGTCTTAAATATTGCTGTACTAAAGGTCTGAATACCAAAATACTGCACAACCCCAAAATCATTTAATACTTCTAATACGACTAAACTTACCGAACCAATAATTGCCCCCCTTAAACAGGGCAATATCACTGTAAAGAAAATCTCAATTGGTTTTCTGCCCAACAACCTAGCAGATTCAATGAGTGAAGCCGATTGTTTTTCTAAGAAAGATCTAGTGATGGTATATACGTAGGGAAATAGAAATAAGGTAAATATAAAAGTAGCCCCTTCTATATTCATAATGTCAAAGTATTTTGGATTAGCTTGAATATTAAAATAATTTCTTAAAGATACTTGGACAATGCCTGTATAACTTATCAAACCACTATATGTGTATGCCGCTATATTGGGAGGTATTGCTAATGGCAAAACAAATGCCCACTTAAAAAAATCTCTTAAAGGAAAAGAATATACACTAATTAAACAAGATAAACTTGTACCTATTAAAACAGTAAAAATACTTGTAAATAGCACTAGCTTCAAAGAATTTAAAATATAATCTTTCAATAAGTAATCTTTTATATGTTGCCAATTCTCATTAGCCGGTAAAAATAAGTTAATAAATATATGGAAACCAGGAATTACAATCAATGCTATGAACAAAAAACTCAGTACTGACCAAATATCCAAATGGGGTTTTATCTTATTTAAAATCCTCAACTTTCAAACACTTCCTTTAAATGGTTAGCAGCCCTTTGCAGGGCTGCTACTTTATTTCCAACCAACTTCGTTAAAGATTTTGACTGCTTTTTGATTGTATTCACCTAACAAAGTGAGATTTATGTTTTGTGATTTAAAATCTCCCCAAGATTTTAATAGCTCAGAAGGTTCCACATTAGGATTGACTGGGTATTCAAAATTGGCTTCAGCAAACTGTTTTTGTGCCTTTTCACCGGATAAAAATTCCATTAGCTTAATGGCATTTTCTTTGTTTTTAGCGTATTTTACTAACCCTACCCCGCTAACATTGATGTGAGTACCTGAAGTATCTTGGTTAGGGAAGAAAACTCCAACCTTTTCTGCCACTTTTACTTCTTCCGGATCGGAGGATTTAAGCATCTTTCCAATATAGTAGGTATTCATGATGGCAATATCGCCTTCCCCTGCGACGATTGCTTTAGCCTGGTCTCTGTCATTACCCTTTGGCTCTCTGGCCATATTCGCTACTAAACCTTTCGCCCACTCTTTTGCTTTATCCTCGCCGTTAAGAGCAATAAAGGAGGCCAGTAGAGATTGGTTGTAAATATTATTAGATGACCTTACCAATATTTTGCCTTTCCATTTAGGATCTGTTAAATCTTCATATGTAGATAATTGGGAGGTGTTTACCCTGTCTTTGGAGTAAACGATAACCCTGGCTCTAACAGTTAAGCCAAACCATTCGTTATCCTTATCTCTTAAGTTTTCCGGAATATTTTTAAAGAGAGTTTCACTTGATGCGGGTTGTAATAGTCCTTTCTCTTTTGCCCGGTACAATCTTCCGGCATCAGCAGTTATCAATAAATCTGCTTTGGTATCCTTATCTTCCCTGGCCAGTCTCTCTATTAATTCATCGGATTCTGCTTTAACTACATTTACTTTAATCCCGGTCTCCTTGGCAAATAAATCAAATAACTCCTGATCAGTGTCATAGTGTCTGTCGGTGTAGAGATTTATTACTCCGCTGTCCTTGCTGTTAACTTGATTGCTTGCTGTGCTGTCCTTTGAGGTTGAACAACCGGAAAGAGCAAGCATTGCAAAAATAAGTAAAAAGCCTATTGTTACTTTAATGTTCTTCATGTTTTACACCTCTTTATAACCTTAAGTTTTCATTAATTTACTTTTTCTCTCTTATAAAATTGCTTACTTTTCAAAAAAGCCAAGCATGGATTAAAATAGAAAAAGGCTTTTTGCTTATACATGGCGATGGTAACCCATTATTCTCAAGACAGCAAAACCATCATGCTGCTGACAGGTCAAAATTTCCAAACCTTTCCCATACTTGATTTAATTTCTTATTTTGGGTACAATTCACTCAGATTACCTCCGATATTTTTTGCTTGGATTCTGTTGGCCGACAGTCCTTCCAAATTGTATCGTGAGGTTTTCTTTTTTTCTGTTTCATTTTTTGCCAATATGTTTGGGACCCGTTTCAATAATAAGTCGCGGTAATTTGCCGCCGCTAAAGCAACTGGATTATTTAACTTTACATTAATGTTAATTTTTAGTTACCACCCCTCAGCGGATTTTATTGATATTGATTTTCAATATCACTTATTTAAGTATATGAATTCCTACTAAATTTGTCAACTAAGAAAGAAAAACTATTATCTGTGTAGGTACTCTTGACCGCTGCCAAGGTAGCCTTTATTATGCTGATAGACAACCTGGACAAAGTTCCCCGGGCTATTTCACTCAGTTACAAGACACCGGCGGTAATCAAGCAAAACAACGGGTTCTACCAACGGCAATAATGTTTTAGCAATAGGTTAGCTTCTACCGGTATTTGGGATTCTGTGCCGGCAGCTATCGTACATAAAGATAAGTGGAATAATCGCAATCATTAGTAAGCCTGCTGTTCAAGGCTAATGTTTAAAATGTAAAGGAGATTGGTTTTTGAAGAAATATCTATTACCAGCTATTTCTTTTATTGCCCTTACTGCCATAGCCACCGGTCTCTGGCGGCAAGATTTAATAAACATTATCAAGGCTGCCGGTTCCGGTGATGTACAAACCGCGGCCCAAATTATCCAAGATGCCGGTGCCACCGCCATTCTGATCAGCATAGTCATAAACGTGGCTATCAGCTTGGCAGGGGTCATTCCCTCGGTCTTTTTAACCGGAGCAAATATGTTGGTTTTCGGCCTGTATGGTGGGTTCCTGATATCCTGGGCCGGGGAAGTTGTCGGAGCGGCCATTTCCTTCCTTTTATACAGGTGGGGTGCTAAATCCGTTGCCAAACTTTCCACCGATCAGTGGAAACTATCTAAAACGGTAAGTTCTTTACCTGGAACTAAGCAAGTTTATTTCCTTACTGTTTTACGCATGGCACCCTTTATTCCTTCGGGCCTTATCAACCTGTTCGGAGCAATAACTACCGTTTCATTTGCAAATTTTATAATAGCTACCACCGCAGGAAAGCTGCCTGCCTTGATACTGGAAACAGCCTTTAGCTATAACCTGGTAACGCTGAGCAAAAATTATCTTAACCTGGGCATTAGCATTCTGGTTGCCGTGTTATTATACTTTGGTGTAAAAATAGAGTTGAACAGGCTTCGAAAAAAACATCAGGAATAAAATATTGCTGTCGACCTGATATCACTGGTTTAACTATATATTTTCCCCCATTACAATAATATTTCTATTTAATCTTGTCCATTGCTTGTCGGGACGGGTGTATTATATATATAGTAATTTTTGTTTTATATTAAGGCTCTAAAATAAATGTTGGGGTGACAGGAAAAAGAAAAGCATTTGGTCGAATACCTTAGTCGCCAAACCAAACCCTCAAAGAGGAGGTATTCTTCCAAATGCAATTTCAGTCTATCAGAAATTTTATTAATTTGAAAGATGTTATTATTAGCAATGTTGAGCATTTTGACAGCCACTCTGAAATCTCTCTATCAATGCCCGTTAGACCCCATAAGTGCCCTGCTTGTGGGACATTAACTAAATCTATCCATGACTACCGAACTCAAAAGATTAAGGATATTCCCTGGCTAAATAAACCCCTTTACTTAATATATCGCAAGCGACGATATAACTGCCGTAAATGTAACAAGAAGTTTTACGAACAAGTTGACTTTATCGGTAAATATCAAAGAATGACTAAACGACTGATTATGGCCGTTGTGGATAGGCTCCGCTCAAACTCCAGTATGTGCTCTGTCGCTGATGATTTTTCTCTCTCTCCATGTACTATCACTAGAATCTTTGATTACCTATCCTATAGCCTTAAGGAATTGCCTACTGTCCTCTCTATTGATGAGTTTAAAGGCACTACTGACAAAGGTAAATACCATTGCATTCTGGCTGATCCCATTAGTTCCAAAGTCCTTGACATCCTTGAAAGCCGTACCCAGGATTATCTGGTTAGCTACTTTAAAAAGTTTAATAATCTCGATAAGGTTAAGTATGTTGTTATTGATATGTGGGGCCCTTATAAGCGGGCTGCCGAACTGGTTTTTCCTAACGCTACGATTGTTATTGATCGCTTTCACTACGTCAGAAACTGCATTTGGGCTATTGATAAGGTCAGAAAACGTGTTCAGCAGTCTTTACCTTATGAAAAACGCCGATTTTTAAAATTCAGCCGTAGACTCCTTCTCTCAAGACCCGATAAGTTAAGCGATGATTCTAAAATCAAATTGGCCAACATCCTTCGTTTTAATGATGAACTTAGAGTTTCTTATCTTTTGAAAGAACAGTTCATGGATTTTGTAAAGGCAAGTTCCTCTGTTGAAGCAGAATCAAAACTTAACCGGTGGCTAAATCTCGTTAAACAACATAAAATCAAAGAATTTTACTACCTGGCTAATACAATCGTAAACTGGAAAACTGAAATTCTAAATTCATTTGATGTCCCTTACTCAAATGGGTGTATTGAAGGCTACAACAACAAAATTAAAGTCATCAAGCGTAATGCTTTTGGTTTTAGAAATTTTAATAGATTCCGCTCACGTATTCTTCACTGCTGCGCTTAATTTTGGACATAAAAATATGGCGACAGGTATCCGTAGACACCTGTCACCCCAACATTTGACATAGAGCCTATATTAAAAACAGGCTACCCTGGTGGGTAACCTGTCTTTGAGTTTACATTCTATGAGCCATCGGTAATAGGAACAGGTAAACGTTGAAGGCTACAAGGGCCAAGGTAAGGATTGTATAAGGAATCACAGTACCTATAACTTCTTGCCCTTTGTAGTTCGACTTGGCAATACGGTAAGCCGCATAGATGGAGGCAAATGTACCCAACGCCAGTAATAAATACTGCAGGAATACAATTGTTTCCATACCCACCAGGGCGGCAGATGCTCCTTCATTTTTGATACCGAACAGCGCCAAACCTGTGAATAATAGAGACTTTCCTTCTGCCAACAGGTGGAACAAGTTATGAGCCATATGACCGGCAAAATCCAGTGGAATCAACGCATAACCAAATTTAGTAAAATTCATTAAGGCATTATCAGAGTTCTTTAGGGATGCAAGCCAACTAGTTAGGTATAGAGTAAGTGCCGGGATAGCCATTGCAATAATAAAGGCAACGGTGAAAATTATGTCTGTATTATTGGTGCTTAACACGCTACCAATCCACTGTTGAATATCAGTCCATACTTCCAGCATGGTTATGTTCTGAACGAAAACAATACCCATGATAACAATGGCCAGGAAAGATTCCTCCAACTTGGGTTTACGGATAAACCACAGTTCTTTAGTAGGAATTCTTGCAGAAACGGTGATGGAATCATTGGGACAGTTTTTTACACAATCACCACAGAAGTTGCAGCGCGCACTGTTGTCCATAGTTTTGGGAAATTCAAACATAGGACAGCCGGGAGCTTTTTCAGTGCCTTTGTAGCAGGCTGATACGTTACACTTGGCGCAGATTTCTGGTGTTCCCCGCAGTTCTAAAGCACCGGCACGGGAATAGTTGCCTGCCAGCCCTCCGATGAAACATAGGTAACGGCACCAGGTTCTTCTTTCAAAGAATGCTCCAGCCACTATAACACCGGTAGTAAGCATAAGGAGCAGCACACCGGAACCCCGGGGGGATTCTACAATACCCCAAATATGATCTGCCCATGTAATGAGGATAAACAATGCATCAATAATCCAGATACCATACTTTTTTAAAAACTTGGGCACCGGCCGCTTATTACCAACAAACTTCTGTACCAAATCACTTACGGTGGCAAAGGGACAGATCGCGCACCAGAAACGACCGACCAATAGGAAAATCAGCGGAATAATAGGCCACCACAAAACCCAGGTCATGGCAGTACCAAAGTTATCGTGTGCTACAGGAATGCCGACTAATAACTCATGCATGATAACAGCAAACACAATCAAAGTAGGCCATTGAAAAATTCCGGGATACCACTTGCTTTTCAATATATTTTTAAGTAATTGACTACCTTTTTGTTGACTCAACCAGTTCACCCCATTTAAGCCTTTGTTTTCAGTAAAGCAGCAGCAAGTATCACCAATAAGTTAAAGGCACCAAAACCATAAATTACTGGCCAGTTAGGAGGAGTGTCGGGATCTTGAGGTGCCCTCCCGTGACCTCCGCTACCGGAATTATGTCCACCGCTGTCACCTGAGTCGTGGCTACTTTCACTTGCATCGTGAACACTTCCACGAGAGTCATGGCTGCTCCCAATAGATTCATGACTTCCGTCTTGAGAGCCATGGTCACCTCCTGTATTTCCTTCGTGCCCACTTGCCGAACTATCATGGGTCATGTTCTCCATATTATTCATATCATGTTCATTTGTTTGACTAGGTTCGCTCATGGTATTCATATCATGGCCTCTATGGGGATCCTCATGTTCCCCTGCTGCCAAGGCACCACTTGTTAAGGGACCTGCCATAAGTATTAAGGCTAGAATAATTCCGAATATACCAAACCATTTTGACCTCATATCTTTTCACCCTTTTAAATCCATTTTCTTTTTGTTCACCAAAAAATGTTTTTTACGGTACCTGGACATTCATTCCAGAAATATAAAATGTTCTTCTGTGTAATAATACCGAACAATTTTTACAAGACTGTCACAAAAATAACACGTTTTTGTGATATTTAAACTAAAAGGCCTTGCGGCGTCCCCCGTTAAATAGACACATAAAACACAAGTATTGCTTCCTGTTTCATAGAATTGCTTAATATTTCGTTAGCCTGTCAAGATATTCTGGTAGTAACCTGGCCACCGTTCTTGACTCCATGTGCTAATTTAAAATTACCCGACCGACGGATATACGCCAAAATATGGTTACCTCGGTCGGGTCTATTCAGTCTAGCACATGAAGTCAAGAATCTTCGCTTCGCTCCGACCGCAGGCGGCGGTTACCTGTTGTGGATAGTGGTAATTTTCCCCCCTTCCTCTGGAAACCGCCTGTTTATAATCTTTGTGAAGTGTCCGATGACAAGTATTCATTAATTCTGATGCCTTAAGCTACCATCGCTGCAGAGTAATATTCCTTATTTTTTGACCACATAAATCCATCACCCCAGCTATATAAAGCCAGCCTTCTTCTATCCATAGATAGGTTATGTCGCTGACCATTTTCATATTGGGTTTTTCTGCTAAAAATTGACGGTTTAAAATGTTCTCCGCCACTGGCAGGTGATGGTTTGAATTTGTTGTTGCCTTATATTTTTTAGCTACCTTTGATCTCAAGCCTCCTGTTTCATAAGTCGCTCTACACGCTTATGATTAACTAATTTACCTTTACGTCGGAGTTCCTTGGTAATTTTACGAGAACCATAAGTTTGCTTTGTCTTATGTATAGACTTTATTTCTTCCTTGAGCACTTCATTTTCTGTGTCTCTTGTACTTTTCGGGCGATTCTCCCATGCATAATAACCACTTCGTGAAACACCAAGCATTTCGCACAGCTTCAATTTACAGCGGTTAGCTCTGATGAATTCAAACCTCTTTACTTCAGGTTCTTCGCGAAGTAAGCTGCCGCCTTTTTTAAGATTTCATTTTCCTCCCGGAGATCCCGAATCTGGCGCTCAAGCTTTTTAATTAACTCGTCATCTGGACTTAATTTCCCGCTACCTGGGAAGGGAACGTTAGGCTTCTCACGAAATTTTTTTAACCAACCATGCAGCGTGTTAGTGTTTACACCTAATTCTTTTGCAACCGAGGCTATGGAACCTTCAGAGGATTCTACCCGTTTAATGGCTTCCATTTTGAATTCTGAACTATATTGCTTTGTCTTTTATGACCCCTTTCAACTTCTATTATACTTGTGTTTCTAATGTCCATCAAAAGGGGTACGGGCCACTTGCATTTTTGTTCCTCCTCATAAGTTTTTATAAAATTCCTTTAATTCACGCTTTGTGCTTTCCGGCAATAAACTGTCTTTAATACCGTCTATTGCTCCCTGCAGGCCGTAAAGCATATGCAGACAAGCACCAGGATCGATCATTCTTATGCGTAAAAATGCTTCCTTGCTGCCCATTTCTCTTAGTTGCTCTTCAGTAAAAATCCCGATTTCATTAAGATTTTTCTCCAAAACTTTACCTACATTAGGTAGTTTAGTTAATTCTCCCATACACAACCCTTCTTTTAATCAAAATATTTTTTCCATGCCGGCAATTTGCGCATCATGTCTTCAGCAATTTTTCGGGCAACGCTTTCATCGAATCCCTGTGTCCTTACGATAAATTTTGTTAGGTTCTCTTCCTTTTCTTCAAAAGACTGCATTTCTCCGTCGGGACGCGAACAGTGTACACAATAATCCTTACTCGGATCGTTTGCCGCGAAGTCCGAAATGTCCTCCATAGGCATGCCACAAGCAATACATGTTTTCATTCATATACCTTCCTTTCGTTTTTAATTAAATTTAAATATGTAGATAGTAATTCCGAACCGTACCTTTTAATAACTGACTCATTAGAATCTGAGAAAAAATCTTTGTTCAGTAGATAATAGTGAACCAGTCCTAGCCATATATTAAACAGCATATGTACAGGGAGCTTTTTAACCATTCCTTTTTCTATCTCGCGTTCAATGACACTGCTGAAATGAAAGGCTACAGTAGATTGAATAATTGCAAAAGTGTTTTTTGCTTCATTAGGTAATCTGTTTTTTTCTGAAATTAATCTGGAATAAATTGTTTCGTATTCTTTCAAGACCTTCAAATGTTCTTTTAATAGATTCTCTACACTGTCACATTTTTTTGCAAGTACATGCAGGCTTGCACCCATTTTATCTCCAAAGTCTGACAGCAAACTAATTAGTAGATCATTCATTGTTGGAAAATGGGCAAATATTGAACCGTGTGAGACCCCTGCCTCTTTTGCGATAATGCTTGACGGAACAGAAAAACCTTTTTCTGAGAAAACTATGTAAGCAGTTTCAATGATTTTTTTACGAGTATTTATTTTTTGAATCTGTCGTGTAGAAACTTTCATAACTTATAGATCGT